>JAHFFS010000156.1 GCA_023247815.1 Candidatus Omnitrophota bacterium | reverse complement strand
TGAGATTGACGCTGTGGGAAGACAGCGTTTTGCTGGGATCGGTGGTGGGAATGACGAACGTGAACAGACCCTCAATGCTCTTTTGGTCGAGATGGATGGTTTTAATCCACAAACCGGGGTCATCATCATTGCCGCGACCAATCGGCCCGATACCTTGGATCCAGCGCTTTTAAGGCCGGGGCGTTTTGATCGGCAGATTGTCGTGGGGCTTCCAGATCTCATTGGTCGTGAAGGAATTTTGAAAGTTCACGCCAAAGATCTCAAATTAGGCCCTGATGTTGATTTTCTCAAACTGGCCCGGCAGACGGTATTTTTTTCCGGCGCGGATTTGGCCAACGCTTGTAATGAAGCGGCCCTTTTAGCCGCAAGGAAAAATAAAGAACATGTTGAAATGTCGGATTTTTTAGCTGCCATTGAGCGCGTCACCATGGGACCGGAAAAAAAGAGCCGTACGATTTCTAAAAAGGAAAAAGAAATGACCGCGTATCATGAATCCGGACACGCGCTGTTGTCTTTATTGATTGAGGAGGTTGACACCTTTACTAAAGTTTCTATCGTACCCCGAGGTCTGGCTGGAGGGTATACTTTAACCCCTCCGAAGGAGGATCGTCATTACCGTAATAAGAAGGAACTTTTGGGAACGATGACGGTATTGTTAGGCGGTATGGTGGGAGAAGAAATTTACATGAACGATACGACGACGGGTGTCTCCAATGATTTGCAAAAGGTCACTCAGATTGCCCGCTCCATGGTGTGCACGTTCGGGATGAGTGCGAATTTGGGTAAGATGGCTTTTGGCAGTGATCATAGTAACCGATTTTTGGGACGTGATTTGTTCGAGCAAAAGGAATACAGCGAGGAGACATCCAAAAATATCGACGCAGAGGTTTTGCTCTTGGTCAATCAGGCTTATGAACGCGCGAAAGCACTATTAGCCACGAATCGCAATAAACTTGATCTCTTAGCAAAAACGTTGATTGAAAGGGAAGTTTTGGATGTGGAAGAGGCAAAGAAAATTTTAGGGTTGGAAGAGGCTTCTTCCATAGAGACTGAGCAGAAACCATCCGATCCGCTATCCATTTCCGACGTACGATCATCCTAATATTCATTGCTTCGCTTTTTTGAAATCCTTCAGTAACTCCCAACATTGATGAAACGAAGAAATTTTCTCATCCACGCCCGTCATCATTCACTATCGTGCGGCCCCCAGACCAAGATCATGGCCATCATCAATGTCACTCCGGATTCATTCAGTCAGGACGGCTGTCTACAGAAACACAAAGATTATGTGAGAGCAGCTTGCCGGTTGGCGAAAGGATTTGTCCGAGAAGGGGCTGATATCCTCGACGTGGGCGGGGAGTCCAGCCGTCCGGGAGCCAGGCCGGTGACGGTTAAGGAAGAGCTTCGTCGGGTGATTCCGGTGATTGAGGCCTTGAAAGAGCAAGTGCCGGTTCCGATTTCAGTGGATACCTATAAGCCCCAAGTGGCACAAGCAGCGCTCAAAGCTGGGGCCAGCATTGTCAATAACATCAAAGGAACGCAGGTGCAGCGTTCGTTGATCAAATGGGTTTGTGAGTACAACGCGGCCATAGTGTTGATGCATATGGGCGGTCGCAGCCCGGCCACGATGCAAAGAAAAATTTTTTATCGGAACCTGATCGATGAAATCATTGTTTCGTTGAAGAAATCCATGGAAATATGTTTGGACTTTGGTTTGAAATTGGATAAAATAATTGTTGATCCGGGAATAGGTTTTGGGAAGACCGTCGAGCACAATTGTGAGATCATTCAGCGGTTAGCCGATTTTGCTCAGTTGCGAAGACCCATCCTCGTTGGAACTTCTCGTAAATCATTCATTGGCAAAATATTGGGAAATGATGAAAAAGAACGACTGCTGGGAACTGGCGCAACGGTTTGTGCCAGTGTTATGAATGGAGCGCATATTGTTCGTGTTCACGACGTCGCAGCCATGGCAAAGGTCGTGCGGATGACTGATGCGCTACTTTCGTAGGAACCACAAAAATGAATATCACATTTGACATTTATACAATCATCAAGGCTGCTTTAGAGATCCTTATTCTCTGGTTGGTTTTTTATCGGATTCTGTTGTTCGTCGAGGGAACCCGATCTTTTCATGTTCTTAAAGGCATCGCCTATCTGATCATCGCTTTTTTTCTTTTTCAAGTTTTAGGGCTTGATACCCTCAATTGGTTGTTGACGAAGATTTTTGCCATTTCCGTTATCGGTGTCCTGGTTATTTTTCAGCCGGAACTGCGGCAGGGGCTGGCTCGGTTGGGTCAGCAGCATCTATTCAACGTCGGGCTGGAAGAGTCGGAGATGATGGCGGTCTGTGAAGATATTACGACTGCGGTCTATCGGCTTTCGAAGAACCGGCTTGGTTGCATCATCGCCATCGAACGGGAATTGAAATTAAAAACGTATATCGAAAGCGGGATTGAGGTTGATGCAAAGATTTCCGCGGAACTTTTGCAGAGCATTTTTCATACCAGTTCGCCTTTGCATGATGGAGGTGTGATTTCGCGTGGCGACCGTATTGTGGCGGCATCCTGTTTGTTCCCATTGACGGAAAATCCGAATTTTAGCAAAATCATCGGTACCCGCCACCGCGCGGCTTTGGGTTTGACGGAACAAACCGACGCTGTGGTGGTGATGGTTTCCGAAGAGACCCAAGAGATTTCAGTGGCGGAAAATGGACGTTTCATTCCGGTTGTTAACCGCGAGCGGTTGATCAGCATTTTACGCGATCTGCTTTTAAAACCGAAGAAAGGTAATGCGGCATGAAAGTCACGAAGGCGTGGTTTACTCAGAACCTGGTGTTGAAGGTCATTGCTTTGGTTTTAGCGATTTTCACCTGGCTTTATCTGAACGACGAAATCCTCAAATCTTTTTTTACTTTCTCGAAATGAAGTTAGGCGTTAACATTGACCATGTGGCCACTTTGCGGCAGGCCCGTCAAGGATTTGACCCGGATCCCCTTGCCGCCGCGAAGATTGTTGAAAAGGCCGGGGCGGATTCCATTGTCTGTCACTTGCGGGAAGACCGCCGTCATGTGAATGATGAGGATGTCAGGGCAATAAGGAAGGGGCTTTCGATTCCTCTGAATTTGGAAATGTCTTTAGATCCGCGGATTGTGAAAATAGCTGGCGCGATTAAACCTGATATCGCGTCCATTGTTCCGGAAAGACGGCAGGAAATCACCACGGAAGGCGGATTGGAAGTTGTTCGGCATCAGGTACAGATCGCGAAGGCCGTAAAGTTTTTGGAAGGCAAAGGGATCGAGATCAGTTTGTTTGTTGATCCGGTTAGAGATCAAATCAAGGCGGCACAAGAGAGTGGGGCCCAACTGATTGAACTGCATACGGGATGTTATGCTGGGGCGAAGACGGCTAACTTGCGGAAAATGGAATTGTCCAAGTTGAGCGAAATGACCCTTTACGGCCGATCCCTGGGGTTGCGAGTGAGTGCGGGCCATGGTTTGAATTATGACAATACACCGTCAGTGGCGATGATTGCGGGCATCGAAGAATTGAATATTGGTCACGCGATTATCGCGCGAGCGGTTTTTGTTGGTCTGGAGCAAGCCGTTAAACAAATGCGTGAATTGATGAGCGTTAAAAAATGAAATTTTCTACCGGCATTGACATCATTGAAGTTGAAAGAATGGAACAAGCGATCAAACGCTGGGGTAAACAGTTTCTTGAGCACGTGTTTTGTCCCGAGGAGATTGCGTATGCCGAGAAGCAGAAATTCCCTCCGCAGCATTATGCCGCACGTTTTGCCGCCAAAGAAGCGGTCTTGAAAGCCCTGGGCAATAACAAGCAGGTTTTCTGGAAGGACATGAAGATTGTTCATGATGCTAATGGCAAGCCCATTT
>JAHFFS010000155.1 GCA_023247815.1 Candidatus Omnitrophota bacterium | reverse complement strand
GTATTTGCGCAGGATATCACCCTCTTCTAAAAACCGCGACATCCGGGTATGCACCAAACCTCCGGCGTCGGCCCAGCCGCGCGGGGCGCGGTCGACCTGCGGACGTAAAAAAAACAAATTTTCTTTCGCCCGGGTCGCCGCCACATAAAACAATCGGCGCTCTTCTTCAATGGCCTGGACATTGTCCAGCGCCCGGTAAGACGGCAAGTAACCTTCGGCGCAGTAAATGACAAACACCGTATGCCACTCCAAGCCCTTTGCCGAATGGATGGTGGAAAGAACCAGATGCGAATCATTGCGGGCCCTCGATTCCGCGTCAACCATACTCTTCTCGGGCGGCTCTAAAGCCATGTCCGCCAAGAAACTCTCCAGCGAATCATAACGCAGCGCGATCCGTTCCAAGGACTGCAAATCATTCAACCGCTTATCATAGTCATCATACTGATCCATCAAAAGGGGATAATAAAAATCCAAAAACCGTTTTAAGATCTCGAGCGGCGCTTCTCCTTTGGCATCGGTTTCCTGAAACAATCCCATCAGCTTCATCAGCACTGGAACTTTTCTGGCTGTTTTCTCGTCGATCGAAAAATTTTGACCCGCCCGCTGGATGATCCCTTCGGCAGTCTTGGCCCCCACACCGGGCAGCATGGTTAAAATCCGCTGCCAAGCAATTTCATGGACCGGATTATACGCCACCCGCAAAAAACTCATCACATCTTTGATGTGCGCTGCCTCAACAAATTTCTGCCCGCCGAATTTTAAAAAAGACATCCCCTGACTGCTCAGCTCAATCTCGAGATCGTTCGAATGCCATCCTGAACGGAACAAGACCGCGATCTCATGCAACTTAACACCCCGCGCGGTGAGCGAGCGGATTTTGTTGACGATGTACCGAGACTGCGAATTCTCGTGCGCCACATCAACGTAAACCGGTTTGACGTCGCCGGTCTTGTTGGTAAACAATTCCTTGGTAAACCGCTCACTGGCGTTATTGATCACTTCGTTGGTCAAATCCAAAATCGGCTGCGACGAACGGTAATTCTCCTCGAGCTTGATCGTCCTGGTACCGGAAAAATGTTTTGGAAAATCCATGATGTTACGGAAATTCGCCCCTCGGAAAGAATAGATGCTCTGCGCGTCATCCCCAACCACCATGACATTATCATGTTCGCTCGCCAAATGCCGAACGATCTCGGCCTGAATCCGATTGGTGTCCTGATACTCATCAACCATGATGTACTGATACTGCTGGGATAACTGCCGGCGCACGTTCTCATGCTGCTGCAAAAGTGTATTTAAAAAAACCAACAAATCATCGTAATCCAAAAGCCCCAAGGCCTTTTTATATTTTTGATATTCGCGTTTGAGCTGACGGACATGCTCCAGCCACTGCAAAAAATGCGGGTATTCATCATAAATCACCGCGTCCACGTCGAGACATTTATTGACGCTGGCCGAGATGATCGACATGAGCGCTTGTTTTTTGGGAAAACGTTTATCCAATTTCTGAAATCCCAGGTGGGTTTTTAATGAATTGATGGCACTTTCACTGTCGTCCTGATCGAGAATGGTGAAGTTTTTTGGCATACCAAGATGCTCGACATAACGACGCAGGATCGTATTTGCGAAAGAATGAAACGTCCCGCCGGAAACATTCTGACAGCGGTCATCCAAAGCCAAGCTCGCCCGTTCCAACATCTGCCGGGCCGCCCGACGGGTAAACGTCAATAAAAGGATCTGTTCCGGCAAAATCCCTTGCTCAACGAGATAGGCAGTGCGATAAACCAAGACCCGGGTCTTGCCGCTGCCTGCCCCGGCAATCACCAGAAACGGACCCTTGGTCGCAGTGGCCGCGTCGAATTGAGCGGAGTTGAGTTCTTTTTTGTAATCGATCTTTGACATGGCCGACATTATACCACAACTCCCGGGGTTGAACCCCGGGGGTTCATTTGACAGCGAAAGCAATCGACCATATGGTCATTGACCATGCCAACGGCCTGCATGAAGGCATAGCAAATGGTTGAACCGACAAAATTGAATCCACGTGTTTTCAAATCATGGCTGACCCGATCGGACACTTCAGTCCGGGCGGGCAGATCTTTTAACGATTTCAACCGATTGGTCTTTGGTTTTCCATCGACAAACTGCCAGATGTAGCGGTCAAAACTGCCGAATTCCTTTTGCACTTCTAAAAAAGCCTTGGCATTCTGAACCGTAGAATGGATTTTAAGACGATTGCGTACGATCCCTTCGTCTTTCAGTAAGGCGTTAATTTTTTTCTGATCGTAGCGCGCGATTTTCTTGACGTCAAATTGGTCAAAGGCCCGACGGTAATTCTCTCGTTTTCTTAAAATCGTAATCCAGCTCAATCCGGCTTGAGCGCCTTCCAGAATCAAAAACTCAAAAAGTTTAGCATCGTCATGGACCGGAACGCCCCACTCTTCATCATGATACTTGATATAGAGTGCGTCGCCGCCTGGCCACGCGCATCTTTTGACATCTTTCATTTCAAAATTTACTTCTTTCTTATTTTCTTCTCAAGGCGGGTGATGGCTTTGACCATCCGGGCAAAGGCCTCTTCTCTACTTTGGCCTTCAGTCAAACAATCTTTGCAAACCGCGGCAAAACCTCGACGATTTTTGATCTTAAACATCTTAACATCCAATCGACCCATCTTCATCTTTGACCTCCTTTGCACAAACCTGGGAGCACCCCGTAGGTCCACCTACGGGGTGGACCTACGGGGTGAGAATCTTCTCCTATTATAAAAAACAAATCCGAAGAATCAATGAATTAAACCATGACTTTTTTCAAAATAGACCTGGGCTTTTTCCGGTTGATTGAGCTGTTGATACAACTGCCCAAGGGCAAAATAAACCTTGCCGTTGTCAGGATCAATGGACAGTGCTGTATCAAGATATCGCTGTGCCGGCCCCCATTGCTGTCTTGCCATCTCCAGATTCGCCAGTCCGATATAAGCCGTAGCAGTCTTTTGCACATTCAGACTATCCAAAAATATTTTTCCCGCCTGACCAAAATTTTTCTGGCTGATGTAAAAATAACCCAAATTGATATATCCAGGAATGAACTTGGGCCGGACGCTGACCGCCTTCTCAAAATACCCCTGCGCTTTAGTCAAACGGCCGTTGTTGAAATAAATCAGCCCGAGATTGTTATAGGCCTCGGCGTAAGTGGGATCCAGTTTGATCGCCCGTTCAAACATTCCAGCCGCATCCTGCCAGCGCCCCTTGGTGTAATAAAGTGTTCCTAAATATGAAACAGGTCGCACTTTATTGGGTGACTTCTTGACGGTGTCTTCTAAAAGCAAAACCGGATCACGCCATAAATTGTTTCGGCTGATTGTCATCCCCGAAAAAATAAGGAGGATCAACGCTAATGCCGCGTAACGGATTTTCGTTGAAGAAATCACCTGCCCCAAAAAGACCGTTAAAAAAAACGCGAATCCAGCCAAAGAAAAGTAGACCCGGTGCTCCCACATCGGTTCTCTTAAGACAAAGCTTGATGAGGGGACCAGCCCGATGTAAAACCAAAAAATTCCGAAAGCGAGCAGGCGGTTTTTTTTCACCGCCAAAACGGCAAAGGCAATGATCGCCACATGAACGACCAATGCACACAACGTTGGCCAATGAACGAGGGAAACCGTCAAAGGAAAATCATAATCAAGGTTCTGCTGGATGGGCAACAGACACAGACTGATGTAATTCACGACAGCCAAAATCTCCGTCCAGAAATAGGAAATCGAAAAATCAGGGCCGGAGCTCAGCTTGAGTCCTTGAATAAAAATCAACGCCGTTAAAAAGACAAAAAAGCTGACCAGCCAAGGCCTCTTACTCCATTGCTGCAAAAACCGCTTGCCGATATGATCAAAAAATATAATCTCG
>JAHFFS010000154.1 GCA_023247815.1 Candidatus Omnitrophota bacterium | reverse complement strand
TTGTTAACCAAAAACCGCACGCCGGAATTATCATAAATTTGAATGGTGCCATAATAGTTGCGGTGATTAAAAAAAGACCGTTCTTTCGACCAATTGGATTCGATCCAGGGATTAAAAAGTACTATCAATAAACAAGCGCTGGTGATCCCTCGAGGATATTTTCTCAATTGGGCTGTGATCGCGGTGATGACCAAGATGAAAACCGGCACCTCCCAAAGCATCATCCGTTTATGAAACAACGGGGCGATCAGAAAAACCACCATCAGAATGACCAACCAAACACCCAACCGCCAAACCGGCCCCTGCTTTTTCTGATCCATCTCCCAAGCGAGCGCTAAAAAGAACAGCCCAACGAAATATTCCAAAAATGATGTACTCACAAGGGGCATCACCCAGGACGCCAACACCCCACCGATGAAACCTCCCAACGAAATCACAACATAAAACGAAGTCAACTGTTCATCATTTGTGGGTTTGGACAAATAGAGTTGGTTCTGAATGAACATACAGACGACAAAACAAAATGACAAAAATAGCGCCATGACCACATAAAACGGCATATCAATTTTCATCAGCACGAAATAAAGTGCAAAACCGAGGCTCGTCGTAAAATCAATCGTGCGGGGAATCCATTTGGGACACCAATGTTTTGCTTTGAAATTAAGGATAAAGGACAACAAATAAACAGCCAAAGGCAACATCCACAGCAATGGCATGGGCGCCACCTTCAGCGTCATGATATTTGTAATCGACAAAAAGATCATGACTCCAGCCACTCCATAACAAAACCACTGCCAGAGCACCATTTTACTAATTGGCTTTTGTTGGGATTGCTTAATCTTTAAGTCCGTCGTGGCCGGAACCCATCGGTAGGCCAACACGCTCACCACAACCAAAACCCCATAAAGTCCCCGCCAAATCAACTGTTGGATTCGCAAATCCATGAACAATTCAAAAACAAATGGATACGTTAAAAGGGCCGCGAAAGACCCTAGGTTGGATACGGCAAACAAGGCGTAAGGATTTTTTCGTTCCTGCAACGATGAATGGGAAAGCCAGGCTTGGGTCAGCAAACTCATCGTCGAGAGAACAAAAAATGCCGGGCCGATGGTCAAAATAAGCACACGGAACACTTCCAAAACCAGTGGAAGGCCGAGCGGTTCATACCTCAGCGCCAAGGCATGGCCTGGGAAAAGGAATAAAGGGAAAAGCAGCAACAGGAAATGGAATTTGCGGTAGCGTTCTATTCCAAACTTGCGGACAACCACATGGGCATAAACATATCCCAACAGTAACGTCGCTTGAAAAAAAACCACACAACTCCCCCAAACCAAATAACTTCCGCCGAAATTAGGGAGTAAGATTCTGCCGATGATCAGTTCAATTTGGAACAACAAAAAGGCCGCGACAAAAGTGAGGATTTTTAAAAATGTCATGAATGGGCTACCTAAATATTGGAAACGGATTCAAATCATTATAGGGATCAAGACAAATTCGTACATCAATTTCTTTGTCCTTTAAGGGTCCGCCTCAACGCCAAATCCAACTGCCGCTTTTTTGTTTCATCACGTTTATCGTACAACTTCTTTCCCTTACCTAAAGCAATCTCAACTTTCACAAATCCCCGTTGATTAAAATAAATCTTGGTCGGCAGCAAAACAAATCCCTTTTGAGTGACAAGCCCAGTCAACTTCTTGATTTCTTTGCGGCGAAGCAAAAGTTTGCGCATGCGGTCAGGCTCTTCATTCATTAAGCCTGCCTCTTTGTAAGGGCTGATATGGAGGTTAAAGAGATAGGCCTCGTCAGCATCGATCCTGGCAAAACTGTCCTTAAAGTTCACTTGACCGGCCCGGATCGATTTGACCTCCCCACCTTTGAGCTCAATACCACATTCCCACCGCTGATCCAAATGAAAATGGGTAAACGCCTTTTTGTTTGTTGCCACCGGCTTATCTTGCATGGACGGATTATAACATAAACCCTTTGGCTCACAACCGATTTCCAAACCCAATTTGGTTGACAGCTATCTCTAACCTGGATATACTTGAAACTTCAAAGGTGACTTTGAGGGACGGTAGCGAGGGGGACAGTCCCCTAAGGGACTGTCCCCCTCACTGCCGCCCCTGTTTGACCTTGCCGAAGTGGCGAAATTGGTAGACGCGCACGTTTCAGGGGCGTGTGGGCTTGCCCATGTGGGTTCGACTCCCACCTTCGGCATATATTTCTGCTTGCGGATCGAATTATTCCGTAATACAATAACTCCAATTCTTAACCGAAATAACCCGGTTAGACCAGGAATGACTTAGGGGACAGCCCCCTCAGATGTCCCCCACTCGATCAGCTCAGCATCGAAGAAAGGGAAATTTTATGGAAGACGGCGTCATTGATCACAAACCCTATAATGTTGAAGAAATTGAAATTCAAGAATGGCTGCAGTCCCTCGACTATGTTTTAGAAAACGGGACACCGGAACAGGCGCAAAAGATCCTCCAGCAACTGCAAATCCGCGCCCAAGCTGCCGGCGTCACCCTCCCGTTCGTTGCCAATACTCCGTATATCAACTCCATATCGTCAGAAAAGCAGATCCCCTATCCCGGCGACCGTGAAATCGAACGTCGGATCAAAAGCATCATCCGTTGGAACGCCATGGCCATGGTTGTCCGTGGGAACAAGGCTGAGGCTGGCATTGGGGGACATATTTCAACATTTGCCTCAACCGCGACCCTTTTTGAAGTTGGGTTCAACCATTTCTTCCGAGCCCGCACTGAAAGTTTCTGCGGTGATTTCGTTTATTTTCAAGGCCATGCCTCCCCTGGCGTATATTCGCGCGCCTTTGTTGAAGGACGGCTGACCGAACAAAATTTGGAAAACTTCCGTCGGGAATTGAAGGAAGGTGGTGGCCTTTCCTCCTACCCGCACCCTTGGCTCATGCCGAACTTTTGGCAGTTCCCCACGGTTTCGATGGGATTAGGCCCGATCATGGGACTTTATCAAGCCCGCTTCAACCGTTATTTGGAAGACCGCGGCCTCAAACCCAAAGATGACGCTAAAGTCTGGGTTTTTATCGGCGACGGGGAATGCGATGAGCCGGAAACCCTTGGGGCCATCAACATGGCTTCACGAGAAAAACTCGATAATCTGATCTTTGTGATCAACTGCAACTTGCAGCGTCTGGACGGACCGGTGCGCGGAAACGGCAAAATCATTCAGGAATTGGAAGCCCTTTTTCGCGGCGCGCAATGGAATGTCCTCAAAGTGATCTGGGGCAGCGACTGGGATGACCTGGTTGCAAAAGATGAAGAAGGATTGCTGGCCAAACGCATGGGCGAAGTTGTCGACGGGCAGTATCAAAAATATTCGGTCTCCTCAGGTGAATATATCCGCAAGGATTTTTTTGGCGCCGACCCCAAACTTTTAGAGATGGTCAAACATTTCTCCGATGAAGATTTACGAAAGATGCGCCGCGGCGGACATGACCCGGAAAAGGTCTTCACCGCTTATAACAATGCCTTTCATTTCAAAGGTGCCCCGTCGGTCATCATCGCCAAGACGATCAAAGGCTATGGGTTGGGCGAAAGTGGCGAAGGAAAGAATATCTCGCATCAGCAAAAAAAACTCAACGAAGAAGAATTGCGGGAATTCCGCACACGATTCAACATCCCGATCTCCAACGATGATGTCAGCAAGACCCCTTTCTATCGACCATCGGAAGATTCCCCGGAGATGAAATATCTACGTGAACATCGGGAAAAATTGGGTGGCTATATGCCGCAGCGGTCGGAAAAAAGCACACCGCTCCCCACTCCCGAAGAAAAACTTTTCGATGAATTCAACGCCGGGACTGAAGGCCGCGAAGCCTCCACCACCATGGCGTATGTCCGAATATTGACCAAACTCTTGAAACATCCGAAAGTCGGAA
>JAHFFS010000153.1 GCA_023247815.1 Candidatus Omnitrophota bacterium | reverse complement strand
CAGCCGGGAGGTCCTATTGGCGGCGGTCCGCAACGATAAATCAATCAAAGTATTGGAAAAAAGCCCTCATCATTTTGATGAGGGCTTTTTAATTCCAACACAGGAAATTTTTATTGCTGATGAGCCTCGATATTGACATCAATCGCGACGTCTTCGCCAACCACTAATCCTCCTTGGTCCATGGATTTGTTCCAGGCCATGCCAAAATCTTTGCGGTTGATGGTGGTCTGTCCGGAGATACCGATGGCTTGTCCGCCCGACGGCATTTGGATCGGGCCTTGAATACCGCAGGGAATGGAGATTTCTTTCGTGACATTGAGGAGAGTCAAATCACCAACGATCACATAGGAGTCACCGTTTTTTTTCAGTGATTTCCCTGTAAAAGTGATCGCGGGATGGTTGGCCACGTCGAAAAAATCCGCGGAACGCAAATGGTTGTCGCGTTTTTCATTGTTGGTGTCAATGCTGGTCGCTTGAATTGTGACAGTTGCTTTAAATGTTTCGAGCGCGGTCGGATCAAATTCAATCGTACCCGCTGCGTCAGCAAAACTCCCGCGGAGGGTGCTGACCATGAGATGCTTAATGGAAAAGCCGATGGAGCTATGCGCTTGGTCAAGCGAATAGCTGGCCGCCCAGCAGGGGTTCGTCAGCAGGCTCAAGAGTCCGATGACGATAAGGTGTGTTAATCGAGGCATTTTTTTCATGATCTGGTTCTCCTTTTTAGGGTTTTTACATTTATTAATTCTGACCCCGTAGATCCACCTGCGAGGTGGACCGCGGGGTCAGAATTAAGATTTTATTTCGGACAAGGTTGTTTATTTTAGCAGATTTGGTAGAATAACAAAATAATTCTTCCAGACATGCTAAACTACCTGCGACAATTTCAGAAAGAACGTCAGCTTCGAAAAGAACTGCTGGCCCTTGATCAAGAAGCGGCTAAAAATCTAGAGTCGTATTATGTCATGTTTCAGATCAATCGATTGCGCGATTTCAAATTGGACGCTTGGCAGCGGATCAAAGCAAATAAAGAGATCAATTTCGAGGAGCCGGTCTTAAAATATACCGCGGCGATTGAGAGTTATCAGCAGGCCTTGAAAGGATTTCGTGATTTTGAAAATTGGTACACGTCCGACGAGAAAAATAAAACCAGAGAAAATGGGTTGGCCCTTCATCAGAAGCAGGAAGAGGCAAAGGCCCGGTTTAAGCCGTTGGAGGGAATTCTTAAGAGTGCTGTGCAGGGAATCGCGAAGGAATTGAAAATGAGAGGATGGGGCAAGGGATGAAACTTTATTTGTTGCGCCACGGGCAATACGCGACGGAAACGGAATCGCTCAATTTTGCTGGGAAGAGAGAAGTCGAAGCCATCGCGGAATTTTTGCTGAAAGAACAGGCCGTGATTGAACGGATTTATTCCAGTCCCAAGGCCCGTGCTCAAGAGACCGCAAAAATCATTCAACAGAAAGTTGCCGCGAATGTTTCCATTGAGATCAGAAACGATCTTAACCCCAATGACCCGGTGGAGGGTTTTATGGAAGATTTATCCAAGGAAAAAAAGATGGTCCTGATCGCGGGGCATATGCCGTTTTTGGGGGCGCTGGCCATGAAATTGTTGACTTATGATGAAGCCCAGAACGCGGTTGGTTTTCAAACCGGCAGTTTGGCAATTTTGGACCGCGATTCCAAAGGGAATTGGAAGTTGCTTTCTTTGATCAATCCTTCTTCGCTTCGATAAACATGCCACAAGAATTTCTTACCGTATCCGCATTGAATTCCCTCATTCAGGAAGTCCTGCAAATGGGTTTTCCTCAGGCGGTGTGGGTCTGTGGCGAGATCCAGGGGTTTAACCGTAACCGGGACAAGAAACATGTTTTTTTTGAGCTTTGCGAGAAGGATATTAAGACCAAAGACATCGTCGCCCGTGTGGGGCTGGTCATCTTTTCCGGCAAGAAGACTTATATCGAGGATGTTTTGGCCGACGTTCAAAACGCCTTTCCTTTGAAAGATGATATCGAGGTCAAATTTTTATGCCGGATAGATTTTTATCCGCCGCATGGCGCGGTTCGTTTGATCGTCGAGAATATTGATCCAACTTATACGTTGGGTAAAATCGCCCAGGCCAAGCAAAAATTGATTGCTGAGTTAAAAAGCAAAGGTGTTCTTGATGCGAATAGGCAGCTCGCCTTTCCACGGGTCCCTCTGAACATCGGTTTGATCACGGCCTATGACTCGGCGGCGTATCATGATTTTGTTTCGGAACTGCGTTTGAGCGGATACGGATTTAAAATTTTTTGTCGGAACACCTTGATGCAGGGTGGCAGGGCCGAGGCAGACGTCTGTGGCGCTTTGGATGAGCTGAGCGCAGTTAACGATTTGGATGTTTTGGTCATCACCCGCGGCGGCGGTTCCATTGCCGAGCTCAGTTGTTTTGACAGCGAGAGCATCGCTAAAAAGATCGCGCAGATGCCGATTGTCGTCTTAAGCGGGATTGGTCATGAAATCAATCTGACGATCACTGATCTGGCCGCGCATACCCAACAAAAGACTCCAACGGCCATCGCTGGGTTTCTCGTCGATAAGGTGAGAGGTTTTCTTGATAGCGCTCGTCAGCGGTTGGAAGTTTTGACCGATTTGGCCCAGCGGTATTTGAGCGATGAAAATCAAAATTTGAAAGACCAGGCCTATCAGCTGCAATGCCGGACCCAGCAGTATTTCAAGATCCACTTAGAGACGATGGTCCGGTATTCAGAGATTGTTCCCAAATCTCCTCCACGGCAGTTTAGGCAGCGAATGAGTGATCTTAAAAATCGAAAGTCAAATTTCACGCAAAGCGTTCTGAATCGATTTCAGAAAGAACAAAAACGACTGCAGCACTTTGGCCGGCTGGTGGAGATGGCGCATCCTAAAAACGCGCTTAAGCGCGGGTTTAGTATCACCCGTTCCATCGATGGCAAGGCCTTGAAAAGCATCAAGCAGTTGGAGGCAGGGCAGGTCTTACATACCGAAGTGAATGACGGGATTTTTCATAGTGAGGTCAAAGATCTAAAAAAGGAGGCGTTTCGTGGCAGACGTGAAATTCAGTAAGGCGATCAAGAAACTCGATGAGATCATCACCAAGATTGAAAATGAAGAAATTGACGTCGATGAATTATCGGACCAGGTGAAAGAAGCGGTGCAGTTGATTGAATTGTGTAAAAAAAAGATAGAAAAAGCGGAAATGGAAGTCAAAAGGGTTGTGGAAGGGTTTGTCGATGAGTCCGTGGAGAAATAAATTTTTTAGCGCAATTGTTTTGGTTGTCCTTTTATGGGGATGCGGTGCTGCGGATTATTCCGCCATCAAAGTGATTTACGTTTATGACGGAGACACGATCAAGCTTGCCGATGGAGAAAAGGTGCGTTTGATCGGGATTGATTGCCCGGAAGAATGGGAGAGTGATAAGTTGTTTCGCGATGCCAAGCGATCACACCAAAGAGTTGAGGATATCAAAAAGCAGGGGGAAGCGGCCGCTCAATTTACGCGGAGTTTGGTCCTTGGTAAGAAGGTCCGTTTGGAATTTGATGAAGAGCGGCGCGATCAATACGGTCGACTTTTGGCCTATGTTTATGAAATTGAACCATTGGCCGATGAACAGAAAAAAATATTGGAAGGTGACGCGGTCATGACCGGAGGTGATATTTTCGTCAATGCGACACTTTTGAAGTCAGGCTGGGCCCGCAGTTATAAATTCCCACCTAATACCCGCTTCGCGGATTGGTTTCAGCAATTGAACCAGGAAGCGAAAGAGCAGCGGCGAGGACTCTCGCAGAATTAATCTTTGCTTTTGACGATCTCTGCCATCAGAAACGTGATGAACCCGAGACCAAAGATCGCCAGCCCCAAGGCAAATTGCTGGAAAATGGTGTCCTTGCTTATGATGCTTTCAACCGAAAGCA
>JAHFFS010000152.1 GCA_023247815.1 Candidatus Omnitrophota bacterium | reverse complement strand
CCAGGTGATCTTTTTGCCTTCTTCATAGGTTCGGCCATTATAGCTAATCCCAACCTCAAAAATCCGGCATCGTCGACGAGAAATCTTCGCGGTGATCTCGGGTTCAAAACCAAAACTCTTTGATCGCAAAGGAATGGATTTGAGGAGCTCCGAACGAAAAGCCTTACACCCCGTTTCCATATCGGTCAAATTCAAGTTGGTGAACATATTGCTCAAAAGCGTCAAAAATTTATTCCCGACGTAATGCCAAAAAAACAAGACCCGTTTGGCATCGCTACCGACAAATCGGGATCCATAAACGCAGTCGGCACGGCCGGCAATGATCGGTTCCAAGGCCAAAGGATAATTGTCAGGGTCATATTCTAAATCCGCGTCCTGAATGATGCAGATATCGCCGGTCATGGCCTGAATGGCGGTCTGTAAAGCAGCCCCCTTGCCTTGATTCCGCTCATGGGAAATCGCGACAATTTGATCCGGAAAATTCTTAACAAGTTCCCGAATGCTTTCACCGGTCCCATCATTGGAGTGATCATCGACAATCACCAGCTCCTTTTGCCGCACCCCAGGGATCTCGGCCCCCAATACCTTGACAACGATTTTCTCAATGGTCTGCCGTTCGTTATAAACGGGCATAAGGATACTCAATTTCATCTTACCTCCTGACTTCTCACCTCGCAGGTGCACCTGCGAGGTGAGAATGGTTAAACAACTACCAATTCAGCATACAGCCTGGTATATGCTGAAACCATTTGTTCTAAAGAAAACTGCTGCTGGGCCACTTGAAAAGCGTAGGCCGTTAACTCCTGTGCCAAGTGCCAATCCTTGATGATCCGCTCAACAGCATCGGCGATGGCAGTAGGATTTTGGGGAGTAACAAGCAAACCTGATTTTTCGTGTTCCAAGACCTCTCTATTCGGTTCGATGTCCGACGCTACAATCGGCACCTGTGCTACCATCGCCTCTAGAAGAACATTCGCAATCCCCTCCCAAAGGCTGGCCAGAACAAAAACATCCGCGACCGCTAAAATTTTTGGAATGTCCTGACGCACACCCAACAAAAGCACCGATGACTCCAATTGATCCATTTTGATCTTTTGCTCGACGACCTTCATGCCATCTTCGGCCTTACCAACAATTAAAAGACAAACAGCTTGTTTACGTTCTTTAACCAAAATCCTTACTGCTTCCAAAAGGTATGGGTACCCCTTTTGTCGCGTGATCCGACCGATTGCTGCGATCACAACCTGTCCCTCAGGGATCCCCAGTTCTTGCTTGAACGATTCATGATTGACCTCAACACTTCCTTGATTGAAATTTCTGCCGTTTCGTATCACTTTGATCTTACTCTGTGGCAATCGATAATTTTTGATGCCCATCCTCTGACCCGACGCAGAATTAGCGACGACAACGTCAGAAAATAAATTTAAGGCAATGATATCCAACAAACAAAAAATGTCCAGCCAAGAAAATGGGTTGGCATTTCGCAGCGAACCGATCACCGGACCTTGGCCGGACATACGGACGGCCAGCCCACCCAAAAAATTGCCGATCGGAAGCATGGTTTGAATGCACGCGAATTTCCGCGTCTTTAAAATCCGTAATAGTTTTGGCAGTGCTGCCCATTTGTAACTGGCCTTGGTTGCCAAGACAATCACTTCAACACCGGTATCCTTCAATTCGCTGAGATAGCCGTTCTCATAAAAAAAAAGAATGACCGTTATCTGAAACTGATTCTTATCCAAACCCTGACAAAGCTCGATGATCTGGCGTTCTGCGCCTCCAAACCCAAGATCCCGCAGGATAAATAGCAGTTTCTGACGATGGTCCATTTAGGAAGCCCGTTTTTCCCTGATCAAATTTTCATAGAGCGTGAAATATCGTTGGGCGATCTGATCCCAGTCATATTCACGGCTTTTTCTAACGGCATTGATCGAACATTGTTGATGTAGACTTTTATCCGACAGCAAACGATGGACGCGTTCGGCCATCTGCTGACAATCGTTGGGCTCGACCTTAAAACCCTGCACTCCATCGTCGAGCAAATCCTTCACCCCCAAGGCATGGGTTGTCACGACTGGGAGCCCAGCGGCCATGGCCTCGATAACGACAATCCCAAAAGTTTCAATCAACGTTGGAAAAACAAACACATCAGCTGCCTGATAAATCGCAATGAGTTCTTGCGATGGATACTCTGCGGCCACACTCCCCAAACAGACATTGTCTTTCGTGATCAGATATCGATCGACCCCGCAATGCTTGGCTTGCTTTAAGATATCCTCGCTGCCCTCACCAACAATCAGCCATAAAAAATCATCACGAAGGGCTTTCAAGCCTCGGATGATTTCCGGAATCTGATCAAAGCCTTTTTTCGGATGATTCCGTCCTACGGTGAGGATCAGTTTGCGTTCCGAAGGGACCCCTAACCGTTTTCTCGTTTGTTCGACATTGGAACCAAAAGAAAATCGACGAGCATCGACCCCATTGGGAATCATAACAATTCTCTCCTGCGGAATGTTCAACTCGAGATAACTGTCTCTCATCGTCGGTGAAATCGCAACCGTCCTATCAAACTTAACATACTGCGAACGGACCCTTTGATCAACGTCTCGGTTCCGCCGAACGCCGTATGCAGTTTCCTCATGAACCTGGATATCCTCACCTGAACAGCGTAAGACGCAAGGGATGCCTTTTCGGTTGAAATGATCAACAACGGCCGCGCCAAACGGATAACCAATGGTCACCTGCCAGACGTCAAACTGATGCCTTTTCTGCAGTTCATCCACTTGAAAACAAAGATATCGCTGTCCCCATTCGAATTGATTTTTTAGCAAAAAAATTGTGCCCCGCCAAAGGCCCGAAACAATATAAGAATCCGACGAGAAATTGCCATATTCTGCTGGAGCAATAACTTGTACCTGCTGGCCAGCCTGTGAATGCCGCAAGGCAATATTATGAACGCAGATCTGTGCCCCACCGACACGGGGAAGATAACTTGAAATGAGGTGAGCAATCTTCATCAATCGTTTCTAACAAATTAACCGCTGGCTAAAAGCACGGCACGGACACCACCGCGCTGGCTAAGCAAATGAACAGCGTCTTCATTTTTAATGCCCGAGTAAATCCCTCTGGTTGTCCCGTCGGTGGCGATGATCTCAAAGGGTTGATAACCCAAATCCCGCCACTTCGTGCCATCGTCGGAATTGGAAACCAGATATTTGACGTAATATCCCTTTTGCATCAAGGACTCGAGCGGTTTTCGCAACGAATGACTTTCATGATATTTGGGAGGATGGGTCTCGAATAAAATCTTTGGTTTCTTTTTCAGCTGATCGAACACCTGCACAAGTCCATTGAGAACTTCCACTTCCGATCCCTCGATATCCATGCGGATCAAATCAATCGGCCGTTTGTCCGCTAAAAATGTTTTGACGTCCATGGTCTTCACTTCGATGGTTTCACCACTCATCCCCTGATGTTGCCGCGAGTCTTGCTGAAAGAGCGTGTTCAAATTCGAATAGCGCGAAAGGAATAAACTTTGCGTTCCTACAATATCGGAGATGGCCATTTGGAAAGTTTCAATCCGGTCAGCAAAATGATTTAAGGCGACATTCTTGACGAGAAACTGATAATTGCCAGGGACCGGTTCAACCGCGTAAATCTTTCCAGTTGGACCAACCATGGCCGCCTCCATCAAAGCGTAATATCCAAAATTGGCCCCGATGTCCCAAACAACCATGTCGGGCTTCAATTCTTCGGACAGGATTTTGGTGTGCTCTTTCTCCCGCGCGCCCCCACGCCCGAGGGTCGTCGAAATTCCCGGGTCATCAAGATTGAGATACATCCGATAACCATCAAGCTGCCGTAAAAACTGCCGACTGCGGTTAAAACATTTATGCCAATACCATCGTCCGTAAGAGGCAGACAGCTTCGTCATCCCCGTCAGACCTCTTGTTTTTATTCC
>JAHFFS010000151.1 GCA_023247815.1 Candidatus Omnitrophota bacterium | reverse complement strand
TATTTATGGGATGAATTTTCGGGCCGAAATGATGGCCTCAAAAGAACAAGTTTCATTTCAAAGCAGTGACGCTCTCGCTGGTACGCCAGTGCAGCAGGCGCTCACCATTCGCGACATCGCCGACTACTTAAGCACAGTGGCGCGAAGAAATGTTTTCCATCCTTTTGAAAAAAAGGTCGTTGAGGAAAAAGATTTGGGCCTTCCTCAAGAAAGTAAAAATATCGCTCTCAAACTGCAAGCCTATAAACTGGTTGGGATTTCTTGGTTAGAAAATCCTGGGTCTGCCACAGTGATGTTTGAAGAAGTGCAGACGCAAGTGACGCATTTCGTTCGCCAAGGCGAGGATTTGGACGGCATGACCGTAGATCAAATTCTTCCTGATCAGGTGATTTTGCGGTATCAGGGAGAAACGATGAACGTGAATTTATAGGTAATGCGCATGAATATGGCATGGCAAAAAATGTTCGTCAAGCAATGGGCGGTAATCTTCATTGGCGGTCTTTTGCTGGTTTCGTCCTTTGCCTTTTCGCAAGCAGCCGACTCTCCCGAAGGATCAGGAACTCCTCAATCCGAAACTGCCGTGGAAAAGCCGACGGGTAACGCGCAGAACAGCACTTCAGAGGCGGATTTATCGGTGCTGCTACAAGCGCAACCAGAGCCTTTGGTGGTGGAAGGGTTTAAAGAAAGTTTGGAAGAACGGATGGCCAGAAAGATCACGCTCGACGTGCGGGAGATGAGCGTTGTTGATGTCATTAAATTTTTAGCGATCAAGGGCGATTTGAATGTGGTCACCTCGGGCAAGGTGCAGGGACGGGCGACATTTTATCTTAAAAGTGTCACGATCAAAGACGCCTTGGATATTGCCACACTTTCGAGCGACCTCGCGTATTACATCGATAAGGAAATCATCCATGTCATGCCCGCGGATGAATTTGAACTGATTTTTGGCAGAAAATTCAACGAAAAATCCGAAATCAAAATCATCCAGTTGAAATACGCGAAGCCGACGTATGTCCTCAGCACTTTGGACAACCTCAAATCAGCGTTGGGACGGATCATTATTGACGAAGATACCGGGACCGTGGTCTTGATTGATACCCCGGAGGCGTTGGCAAAGATGGTTAACGTGATTGGAGAAATCGAGACGCCCTTAAAGTCGTTCATTTATGATCTTCAATACGCCAAGGCCGATGTCGTGGCTGAACAATTGAAAACGCGCATCGACGCCAATACGGTGGGGACGGTGGCGGTCGACGAGCGAACAAATAAATTGATTGTCCGGGCGTTTCCGGAACGCAGAGTGGAGGTTGAAAGACTCATTCAAGAATTGGACAAGCCCACCAAGGAAGTGCTGATTGAAGCCAGGATTTTGCAAGTGGTCTTCAAACCGCAATACGACTTTGGGATTGACTGGCAGATGAATTTTACAGACAGCTCTGACCTATTACTCCGTCGAGCAAAATTTGAGAATTTCTTTTTGGGGGAGAACACGTCGGAGCAAGCGATCCCTTCAAGCTTAGCAACCAATTTTTCGAAGATTGGAATCGGTGATATTGATGTCGACCATTTTGAAACCGCGATCCGCGCTTTGAAGCAAGTGAACGATACCAAAATCCTTTCGAACCCCAAGATTTTGGTGACGAACAATCAGGAAGCCAAAATTCATGTCGGCGATACCGTGCCTTACATCATTTCCACCACATCGGGAACCGGTGACAACGCGATCACCAGCGAAGATGTTCGCTTCGTGCACGTTGGGTTGAAACTCAATGTTACTCCGACGATCAATGATGACGGATTTGTCACCATGGCCTTAAAGCCCGAAGTTTCAACGGTCACCACGACGGTCAGTTCTAAAGGAGGCGGTATCCCGCAAGTCAACAAGACCTTGGTGGAAACCACGGTGATGGTCAAAGATGGGATGACGATCATTTTAGGCGGGCTGCTTAAAGAAAACAAGATTCAAAATCGTGAAGGGATTCCGTTTTTAATGGACATTCCGTTCTTAAAAAATATTTTTTCGAATACCTCAGAGTCGGTGGAAGCCACGGAAATTGTCATGTTTATCACCCCGCATATTGTGACCGGCGCCGAAGGCTATAAAGATTATCGTGGACTGCTCAAACCGGCTAAACAATACGGCAAGGTTGTGGATTCTCGTGGTGCGGTGAACGAGGATGCCGTGAAAGAGGTCGTCGCGAAAGGAATCGTTGAGAATGGGGATGTTGAAAAGACCGTTGATGAAGCGAAGATTATTGAGAAGGGGAAATTGGAGATAAAAAATTGAAAAGGGTTAAGAGACGTTATCCAAAAATTGATCGTCGGACGATGGCCGAAGATTCCAGCGCTTTGTCATTGCGAGCCTCGAAGGGGCGAAGCAATTTTAAAGGTGGGGATAGCCTCGTCACTTCGCTTTTCGCGATGATATTCCTTTTGTTTTTGTTGATGGCTGATGGTCAGGCGCAGGAAGAAGAAGAGCGGCCAACATTGCGTGAACAACAAAAGACCGCGGCGGAAACTGCGGAGAAAGAAGAAAAGGCGGCGCCGGTTGTTGTCGAATCAGACATCAATTTCGATCCTTTATTGCAGAAGAAGATGAATATCCTGGAACCCCATGCCAGCTTTGCCCAATTTGTGGACAAACCGGATCTTTCTAAGATCGACTTAACGGAAGATTATTTGATTCAATTGAACAGCACCTTGCGTCGGATGATTGAAGAAAATGAAAAGCTTCGGCAGGCCAATGACGCGGTTGCCGAAGAGCTTAACAATGTGCGCGGGCAGCGCAATCTTGAGGCCCGGCGCAGGGCCGTGGTCGCTCAGGAGCGGGATGCCTTTCGTCAGGAAAGTTTGCACATCATTTCCATGAATAAACAATACCGCGACAGTATGAAAAAAAATCGTTTTGAGTTGGAAGCCAAGGAAAATTGGCTACGGCATAAGGTGAAAAGCGTTGCCGCGCAGGAGAAACAAGTGAATGAAGTTCTGGCGCAAAAAGAGACGGATCTCCAGACTTTGCAGGCCCAGGTGGAAGTATTCAAGCAAAAGTACGAAGGTTTGGTGAGCAACTCGTCTGAGCAGATGGCCGCGTCGGGGAAACGAGGAAGCGGACTGACGACCGGGGCCGTTGGGCAAGCGCGAGCCGGGTCTTCACAGATGGATTTAGCTAATTTAGGCGCGGTGCAAGACGTGCAAGAAAAAAGTCAAGCGACTTTGAATTTGATTGAGCAGGTGAATGAGGAAAATGACCGGCTGCGAACGGACCAGGGACGGCTGCATTACAATATGGGCAATGTTTTTTACCGGCAGGGTAAGTATGGCCGGGCGTTGAAGGAATTCAAGCAGGCGGTGAAGTTCACGCCGGAAGACGCCAATGCCCATTTTAACCTCGCTTTTGTCAGCAGTGACTATATGCAGGATTTTTCAACCGCGTTAAAGCACTACAAGCAGTATCTGTTTTTGAATCCGCGGGCGGATGATAAGCCACTCGTCGAGGAAAAGATTTTAGAGGCAGAGTTGAAGCTGCGCACAACGATGAATTCGTCGTTAGAAGATGATATGAGGAAAGACAAACAGAACTGGGTTGATAAAAGATGAGTCGAAAAGGTAATCGTGTGAGTGGTTGGGGAATTTTAGGCTCTCGGTCATTGCGGGCATTGCGAGTCCCGAAGGGGCGACGCCATCTCAAGCGATGGGATTGCTTTGTCGCTACTCTCCGCACAAAGACACTTCCCATTATCATTTTTTTGGCCATGGCCTGTGGTTCGGCCGCGGCGGATATTCAAATCAAAACCGGCCAGTTTACCATGACGTCGGGGACCGGTAACTTAGCCATCACCGGTGTCGGGTTTCAGCCAAAGGCCTATATTTTGATTATGACCAAAAACGCGTCGGATAACGCGGATTCCGCCTCGGGCGACGGTATGGGGATCTCGATCGGCATGACCGATGGCACGCGGCAATTTTGCATGT
>JAHFFS010000150.1 GCA_023247815.1 Candidatus Omnitrophota bacterium | reverse complement strand
GATTTTAGAGCAACGAAGGTTTTGCTGGGCCGAGGACAACGCATCCAATTTAGTAGCGACGGGCAAAGATTTGAAATGAATACTCCGGTCGAGGCCAACGTGTACAATGCCTTAGCAGCCATTTCCTGCGGGCGGGTATTTCGAGTCGGTTATCAGGCCATCCGTCGGCAACTCAAGGCTTTTGATTTTGATTGTTCTCGGCAGACGATCAAATCCATCGGTGGTGTCATGGTCATTGATGATGTGTATAACGCCAACCCGGTTTCTTTCCGCAGCGCTTTGAAGACGTTGGCGGCCTGGCCGACGAGAAAAAAGCGGATTTTGGTGGCGGCGGATATGCTGGAGTTGGGGGAATGGAGCGAGTCTTCGCATCTGGCCATGGGGACGTTGGCCGCGGATTTAGGGATCCGACAAATTTTGACCTTTGGCACAAAGTCGGGTTTGATTGGCGAGGGAGCGGTCCGTCGAGACCCGGCCGTTCTGGTTGAGCATTTTTCGGATCGTTTGCGGTTGCATCGAAGATTGGCAAAGGTCTGCCAGCCCGAAGATGTCTTGCTGGTCAAGGGTTCGCGGGCGATGCAGATGGAAAAAACCGTTGTGTTTTTAACCAAACATTTTTCAAAAGCTTGACGTCATAGCAAGCGGCGTCAAACAGCAGCAAAGGGGCGAATATGTTTAATCTTCTTGCGGAATTGCGGGAATTTTTTCCTTTTTTGAACATTTTCAAATATATCACGTTTCGCGCGGCCATGGCGGCGGTAACAACTTTCGCATTCTGCATTTATTTTGCCCCGATTTTTACCCGCTATTTCATCGCGCTCAAAATCCGCGAGCGCGCCAAGCGTGAGGATTGTCCGGCTTTGGATCATCTGCAAGTCCCTAAGGAGGGGACCCCGACGATGGGTGGGGTCTTTATCATCGGCAGCATTGTTCTTTCCGTCCTGCTATGGGCCGATTTGAGCAATCGATTGATTTTGTTGACGCTATTCACCTGTCTTTACTTGAGCGTTTTAGGGGCGATTGATGATTACACAAAACTGAAAGGGCTTAAGCCTCATCGGGGATTGCGGCCAAGAACAAAAATGCTTTGGCAGGTTTTTTTAGGATGTTTTATTGGGGCCTTTGTTTATTTTCATCCTTCCTTATCCAGCCGCCTGGATATGCCGTTCTTCAAGCATTTGATCGATTTAGGGATCCTTTACATACCGTTTGCCGCGCTGGTTGTCATCGGCAGTTCCAACGCTGTGAATTTGACCGATGGATTAGACGGATTGGCCATTGGCAGCGTCTTGATTGTCAGTGCTACGTTGGCGGTGCTCTGTTATATCACCGGTCATAGCCGTTTCAGCGAATACCTTTTTTTACCCTATGTGGCCGAGGCCGGAGAACTCACGATTTTTTGCGCGGCACTTCTTGGCGCCAGTCTGGGGTTCCTGTGGTTCAACGCGCACCCAGCGACGATATTCATGGGAGACACCGGATCTTTGGCCCTGGGCGGAACGATCGGAGTGATCGCGGTGTTGATCAAGAAAGAATTGCTCATGGTGATTTTGGGCGGTGTCTTTGTGATCGAAGCGCTCTCGGTCATTTTGCAGGTGATTTCGGTCCGCACCCGACGGAAAAGGATTTTCAAGGTTTCCCCGTTGCATCATCACCTGCAGTTAAGTGGTTGGCATGAGTCAAAGATCATCATTCGATTTTGGATATTGGGGATCATTTTCGCTCTATTAACCTTGATGACTTTAAAAATTCGTTGATGGATTTGACCGGAAAAATCGTTACGGTTTTAGGGGCGGGGAAAAGCGGTCAGGCCGCGGCGGCCTTGGGCCTGGCAAAAGGGGCCAAGGTCAAGATTTCGGAAAAGGCTGCTGAGGACCAGCTGTTTCCGGCTTTTCGCGAATGGATTAAGCAAAATAAAATCCACTTAGAGACCGGCGGCCATACCAAGGATTTTATCGAGCAGAGCGATACCTTGATTGTGAGTCCAGGGATCAATCTCAACTGTGACGCGGTCAAGTGGGCGAGGGGCAAGGGCGCTGCGGTTTGGTCGGAAATTGAGTTCGCTTACCGCTTTTGTCCGGTCCCGATCATCGCCATCACCGGCAGCAACGGTAAAACAACCGTATCGCATTTGACGGCAAGGGTTTTGACCGAAGCCGGGTATCGTGTTCATTTGTGCGGTAACATCGGCTGGCCGTTTTCCGAGGCGGTCTTAGATCTTCGCGGGATTGATTTTATCGTCTTAGAAGTCAGTTCTTTTCAGTTGGAGTTGATTAGCACCTTTTGTCCTAAGATCGCGGTCTTGACGAACGTCTCGCAAAATCATCTTGATCGTCACGCGAATTTGGAAGAATATTTTCAAATCAAACAGCGTATTTTTATGAATCAGTCTAAAACCGATTCCGCGCTGATCAATGCCGGTGATCCGTTAAGTCAACGGATCCAGAGATTGACCCCAAAGGTCTTTTATTTTAACAGCGAAGAGCAGCGACGAAGTGAAAGCGGTTTGAACCAGAATCAATGGGCGGTGGCCCAAGTTTGTCGGATTTTAAATGTTGCTCCAGACGTTTATCGTAAAATTTTTTCGGAATTCCGCGGGGTGGAACATCGTATGGAAAGATTGGGTCTTTTGCAAGGAGTAGAATTGATCAATGACTCCAAATCGACTACGGCGCAAGCAACCCGTTGGGCCTTGGAGAACATTTCGCGCCCGGTTATCCTCATCTGCGGTGGGAGAGATAAGAACATTGATTTTTCAACGATTCAAGACATCGTGCGGCAAAAAGTCAAGATGATGATCGTCATCGGCGAGGCGAAAGAAAAGATCAGGCAGTGTTTCCATCATCTTGTTCCGGTCCGAGAATGCGAAACGCTTGAGGAGGCGCTTGGGACCGCCTATCAAAATTCGCAGACTGGTGATTGTGTTTTATTGAGTCCGATGTGCGCGAGTTACGACATGTTTAAAAATTTTGAGGAGCGCGGTTCGCGGTTCAAACAGTTGGTTGAGAGCTTAAAAGTGAAGATTGATCAGAGTGGGCCATGCGAGGCAGCGTCGATGGATTTTAAAAAAGCAAAGTGAGTTAATTCTTTTTATGCGTCATCTGCGAATATCCATTGTTTTCATTGTTTCCATCCTCATTTTTTTGGGGGTGATTATGATTTACAGTTCAAGCGGTGTCTATGCCATGCATGAACTCGGTGATAATCTTTATTTCCTCAAACGGCATTTGTTGTTTTTGTTGGTGGGTTTGTTGCTGGCCTTTTTGTCATTGGGTTTCGATTATCGCGACCTTCGAGCTTTGGCCAAACCGCTCATGTTGTTATCGATCTTTCTTTTGGTCGTTGTGCTCATCCCCGGTATTGGAAAACTCAGCTTTGGCGCTCGTCGGTGGTTTCATATCGGGTCGTTTTATTTCCAGCCTTCGGAATTTGCTAAATTGGCGATCCTGCTTTACGTCGCGGATTATATGGCGAGGAAACAGCAGCAAATACAGCAAATGCGGGAAGGGGTCATGCCTTTGTGCCTGGTCGTTGGTTTGGCCTGTCTTTTGATTCTTAAGCAGCCGGATTTGGGAAGTGCCTTGGTGATTGCCAGTATCGCCTTTGTTTTATTGTTTACGGCCGGAATGCGGTTGGAAATTTTGTTTGGAATAGCCTTGGCCGCGATCCCGGCGTTTTATTTTTTGGTCATGATGGTTCCTTATCGATGGCGGCGGATCATGATTTTTTTAGATCCTTGGAGCGACAGCCAGGGTGCGGGTTTTCAGTTGATCCAATCGCAGATTGCATTAGGCTCCGGCGGGATATTTGGCGTCGGCCTGGGCAAGAGTATGCAAAAATTATTTTATCTTCCAGCAGCGCATACCGATTTCATTCTATCCATCATTGGTGAAGAATTGGGGTTCTTGGGGGCCTTCACGGTCATTGTCCTTTTTGTCTGTTTCATTTGGCAGGGGACTAGGATTGTCAAAAATAC
>JAHFFS010000149.1 GCA_023247815.1 Candidatus Omnitrophota bacterium | reverse complement strand
AATCCCGTCAGTTTTTTGACCTCAGCTAAAATCGCTAACCCCTCAGCACGTCCCGGCCCGCGAAACGATTTGATCGACGTGCGATTGGCCTTATCATAACTCGCCTTGAAAATAAAAGGGACTTTCAGACGCTGAGTGATTTTCTTAAGTTCCTGGGCGATTTTCAACGTTGTCGCCCTCGACTCGATCACACAGGGCCCGGCAATCAACGCCAGCGGCTGCTGATGACCAATGCTAACTTTTCCGATACGGACAATTTTCATCATGACATTTTCTGTAGGGACACCCTTCCAGGGACTATCCCTAGTCTTTAAGACATCCGTTTCTCGACGGATTTCAAATCTTCCGGCGTATCAACGCCACACGAATCATGCGCTGTTTCAATGGTCTTGATGCGAAACCCCGCCTCCAGCACCCGCAGCTGTTCCAATTTTTCCGTCGATTCTAACGAAGAAGGCGGCAAATTTTGATAGGTCATTAAAAATGATTTGCGATAAGCGTAAAGACCGATATGTTTATAATATTTCTGACCTGCGAGGTCAGAATCACGGGGAAAAGGAACAACGGCCCGAGAAAAATAGAGAGCGTATCCCAAACAATCAATGACCACCTTCACCACATTCGGATCTTGAAGCAATTTTTTGTCCTTCAACGGAAAAATCGCGGTTGCCATCGGGCAGGATTTATCGACGAGCAATGCCTGTACCAAGGCATCAATGGTTTTCGGATGGATCAACGGTTCATCGCCTTGAATGTTGACCACAATTTCACAATCAATATCCTTAACCGCCTCAATAATCCGGTCGGTCCCCGATGGATGATCTTTCGACGTCATCACCACTTGGGCCGAAAATCGCTTGGCCTGAGCCTGGATACGCTCATCGTCGCAGGCAATGATCACCTCTTCTAACAAAGAACTCTGTCGGGCCCGTTCCCAAACATGCTGGATCATGGGCTTACCAAGAATCTTGGCTAAAACTTTACCTTCAAACCGCTTTGAGCCCCAACGGGCCGGTATGACACCAATGGTTTTCATCCCTTGAGGCTCAAGATCAGTTCCTGAGACGACACCGCGACCGCGCCCATCTTACCGACTACAATCCCGGCGGCGTAATTGGCCAGCTCAGCAGCCTGCAGTTTGGTCGCTCCAGCACTCAACCCTAACGTATAAACCGCGATGACCGTATCTCCAGCGCCGGTCACATCAAAAACATCCTGCGCCTTCGTGGGAATATGGACCGGCTTTTGATCTTTGACGAACAAACACATCCCCTCTTCTCCGAGGGTAATCAAAACCGATTCCAAATCTAAAAATTTCAATAGTTGCTCACCGGCCTGTTTGACGTCGTGCATATCGCGCAGCCGGTCGGTATCAACTTGCAATTTCCCGCCGTCCGATTGAGTGACTTTAATATTACGAATGGCATTTTCCGCTTCGCTCTTATTGGGAGTGATGGCGGTCACCGAACGATAATAGGCGAAATGCCCTACTTTAGGATCGACGGTGACAATCTTGCCCGAAGCTTTTGCCAGGCTACAAACCCCTTCAATGATCTGCGGTGTCACCATCCCCTTTCCATAATCAGAAAGGATCACCGCGTCAAAAGATCTCATATGGCCTTCTACAAACTGCAGAACTCTTTT
Organism: Candidatus Omnitrophota bacterium; assembly: GCA_023247815.1. Lineage (GTDB taxonomy): Bacteria > Omnitrophota > Gorgyraeia > Zapsychrales > JANLHA01 > JAHFFS01. Next base: position 2,341 of record JAHFFS010000149.1, on the reverse strand, counting down.
TAATAGACTCTCGCGCAGGCTTTCTTGAATTTTTTCTCGATCGATCCTTAAAACCTGCTGATGACGGGCAATGATCCGCGTCTTTAAAATGGTTGGTGAAAGGGTATCGACGAAAATTTCACTGGTGGAGATCCCCTGCTTTTTCAATCCGTCCAAGAGGACCTTCCCCTCGGTGTCCTTCCCGACTTTCCCAATGATCGTTACTTTCGCACCCAAACTTTGCAAATTTTTGGCTACGTTTGAAGCGCCTCCGGGGGTAAAGATCGATTCCTCTTCCTGAAGGACAATCGGAACCGGCGCCTCAGGAGAAATGCGCGAGACACTGCCGCTGATATATTGATCCAAAATCAGATCACCAATGACCAGGATGTTTCTGCCTTTGAACTTGGAGACTATCTTCTTGAGAGCATTCATGTTATGGAATAATTATGAATTTTATGAATTAAAGCACACAAGTTGATAATTCTAACACAGTTTAAATAAGGCGTCAACAGCTTGCAAGACTTGTTCGGCCTTAATAAGCCCTAAATATTGGGAATCCACCGGCTGACTCTTGGCAAAGGACATCTTACCCGTAAAAGGAGTGACAACGATCCGCGATTTTTCCCCCAAGGGCTGCCAACGTTCGGGATTGATACCGGGCTGATTACGGGTAAACAGGCATACCGTAGATATTCCCAACGCGTCAGCAACATGCACTGGCCCGGAATCAACAGAAACCAATAAATCACAACGCTTAAGAAGGCTCACTAACTGAGCGACACTGGTTTGACCAGTTAAATCAATCACCGGGTGATCGAGCTGGGACTGAATCTCCTTCGCAATCGGCTCGAATTCCGAAGAACCGATCAAAAGGAACTGACAATCAAATCGAGGTATCAACAACTGAATCAACTCCCGGAACCGCTGAGGCGGCCAACGTCTTGTCGGACAACTGGCACCCGGATGAATCGCAAAAATCTTTTTGCCAGGACCAAGTTTTACTTTGCCAAGAAACTGAGCAGCCCATTCTTCAGCATCGGCTTGAAGAGGCAAAAACGGCCTTTTCAAATCAGCATCGACCCCTAAAATTTTAAGGACATCCAAACAATACTGTGCTTCGTGCTTCAATCCATGGTGTCTGGTATCTGGAATTTTCTTCGTGAGCAGAAATCCAAATTTATAATAATGATACCCAACCCGCTCAGGAATGCCGGCCAAAAAACACAACAAATTCGTACGACGTTTGGTATAAAAAATCACGGCGCAATCAAACCTTCTTTTTCTAATCTCGCCGACCAACCGCCAAAATCCCAAAACACCCCGGTGCTCATTTTTGCGGTCCTCCATCATGATCTCGTCGATAAATGGATTGCCTTGAACGAGCGCCCGATTGCTTTTGGCAACCAAGACCGTCAGTTTGCTTTGTGGGAAGGCCTCGGCAATGGCCTGAATGGCGGGAGTGGTAATAACCAAATCACCGATGCGGTCAGTACGAACGACCAAAATGTTAGAATAATCTTTTTTCATGATGACCAAGAAAACTTTTTTGTCGCATAAGGTCCTCAATGACCGCCAGAACATCGTTTGACTCAATGGCGTGGATCCATTCTCGGGTGGGGACATTCTTCTTTTCACAACTCTCACGTTTTTCAATCACGTGACTTTGCGAACTCCAGGGACCGTACCGACGAGGATCAGACGGACCAAAAAGGGCGATGACCGGAACGTTCAAATAACTGGCCAAATGCATGACCCCGCTGTCATTCACCAGCGCCCATTGCGAACGTTGCAGCAAACAAGCCAACTGCGTTAACGTGGTTTGTCCGCAAAGATTGAGCGGTGGGGTTTTCATCTTTGCCGCGATTTTTTCTCCGATCAGGCGGTCCTTTTCATCCCCGGCTAAAATAATTTTTAAAAAATAGTTTTCCGTAATCTTATCGCAAACTTGGGCAAACCCTTCTTCATTCCATCGCTTAGCGTCGTCTGCCGCGCCTGGGCTGACAACAACATACAAAGGGTCATGACCCAAATGTGGGGTTAAAAGATCATTGATATATTTCTTGTCACCGCGATCCAAATTGAGCGTGAAACGGTAAGCAGATTCCCGTTGGTATGGATAGATCGACGCTAAACGCTTCAGGTGCTGCAGGCGCATATGTTCTTGAAGATTCCGTTTGAGGACTGGTGAGGTGCGATGATGGGTAAAAAGAAAAAACGGGAGCGCGGTATTGCGCAGATCAACGATGAGGTCAAATTTTTCTTTGCGTAAATCAATAAACCAGGCCACGATCTTATAAAACGAAACCTTTTTATCGTAAATATAAATTTTATGGATCACAGGATTATTGGCCAACAGCGG
>JAHFFS010000148.1 GCA_023247815.1 Candidatus Omnitrophota bacterium | reverse complement strand
GTGCAGAAAAAATTAAATACAAAAACATAAAAAAGATATAAACAAACACCGACAATAAAATCAAAGGAGCAGTCCACATGTCAGAAAGGCTGACCCCTGCCATCCAAACCATAAAATTCACCGCCAAGGCCGCGAACAGCAGAAGAAAAAATAGGCTAATCACGCATAAAGAAACCGCGTGCAATCCATGACACTTGGAGAATTTGCACCATTGCAAATGAAAAAAACCGATGCGAAAAAAAACAAACTGACGGCAATGATAATCAATTCGGCCCCTTTCGATCGAAAGCCTTGATCAATTTGATGTTTTCAAGCTACGAAAAAATTTGTTGAATATAGATTTGATGTAAAGCAACTGCTTGACGGTAATTCCTGGATAGACACCAATCCAAAATAAGTTTTTCATAATCGCATCGGCGTTTTCTAAATTCCCGACCTTTCGAAAGACGACCTCTTGATAAGCCGGTTGCTTGGTCAGATTTCCGGCAAACAACATTCGGGTGGCGATATGATGATTTTCGAGAAAACCAACAATATCTCGACGGGAAAAAGGCGCATCCGGTTTGACGTAAATCGGATAACCAAACCAGCTAGGTTCTGCCTGATCAAGCGATTCTGGCAGCAAAAGAAACGGTTCATAGTCTTTCAAAAACTGATGCAACTGATCAAAATTTTTCCGTCTTAACTGGATGAATTTAGGCAATTTCGCAAGCTGGGCAACACCTATCGCGGCCTGCATATCCGTGATTTTCAAATTATAGCCAATATGCGAATAGATATATTTGTGGTCATAGCCCAAAGGCATATCACCCAACTGCCAATCAAACCGCTTGCCACAGGTATTTTCTTTTCCCGGTTCGCACCAACAATCCCTTCCCCAATCCCTGAATGACAAAAGGATTTTTTTTAATTTCGGATCGTTGGTAAAAACAGCTCCCCCTTCTCCCATCGTGATCTGGTGCGCCGGATAAAAACTGCAGGTGGCAATGTCCCCAAAACTCCCCACAGCCTGCCCATTGAATTTGGCCCCTAAAGCGTCGCAACAATCTTCGATCAACCACAAATGATGTTCTCGCGCAATGCTCAGGATTTGATCAACCGCGAAGGGATTTCCTAAAGTATGGGCGATGAAAATCGCTTTTGTTTTTTTAGTGATGGCTTCTTTGACCTGACTGACTTTGACATTGTACGATCCCAAATCAACATCAACAAAGACCGGAACAAGGTTGTTTTGGATGATGGGATTGACCGTCGTTGGAAAACCGCTGGCAACCGTGATCACCTCATCGTCTTTTTGCAGCCTGCGCTCCTTCAAGGAAGGTGAAGTCAAGCTAGATAGTGCCAACAAATTAGCAGAAGAGCCGGAATTTGTCAGCAAGCAAGAACGCACACCAACAAATTGCGCCAACTCCAATTCCAATTTTCGCGCGTAGCGGCCCGCCGTTAACCAAAAATCAAGCGACGCGTCAACGAGATGTATGATCTCGTCCTCATCATAAACCCGCCCCGAGCAAAGCACCCTAGACTCTCCCGGGATGAAACGCTGCTTTTTTTCTCGCAATTGATACAGTTGCTTGATCTTTTTATTGATATCTTTGCGGATTTGCTTTTCGGTCATAACGTTTTTAACCTTTGAAGTAGGCATCGTACCATTCCCAGGTTTTTGCCAGTCCTTCCTCTAGAGAGTATCGAGGCGCCCACCCCAAAACCCTTTTTGCTTTCTTCGCGGAAAGATATTGCTTGTTGATTTCATATCTGGCTTTGGCAAGGATTTGGTAATTTGGTTTTTTCTTAGCCATCGCATAAAAAATGTTGACCATTTCCAAAACGTTCAAGGGCTGTTCATTGCTAAAATTGAAGGCCTCGCCAAACAACTTCAGAGGCCGCAATTTTTCGGCGATGAGAAGGTATCCCTCCACGACATCTTCAACATAGATGTAGTCTCTGACAAACTTTCCGTCGCTGCGGATCAACAATTTTTTATTTTTTGCGATGGATCTGGCCATATCCGGCAACAGTCGGGAAAAGTTTAAATCTCCCGGGCCAAAGATGTTTCCACAGCGGCTGATCGCGACGGGAATATCAAAACTGTGCGCGTAAGTTTGCGCGATCAAATCCGCACAGCTTTTGGAAACATCATAAGGGTGCAAACCCTGAAGGGCATAATGTTCTTTATAAGGCAGGATTTTATGCGTGCCGTAGGCTTTATCGCTAGAAGCCACAACGATCACTTTGACATCTTTGCTTTTCCGGCAGGACTCTAAAATATTCCAAGTCCCTTGGATATTCGTTTGAAAAGATTGGGCCGGCCTTTTAATGAACCGGCCTACAATGGCTTCCGCAGCCAAATGAAAGACGGTATTGATTTTATGGTGAGAAATCAATTGATCAAAGAGCTTTTTATTACTGACGTCACCCTGGAAACATTTGATCTTTTGGTAATCACTCTTTTCCAAAATGGTTGTTTTACGGCCAACCCTTTTATCTAATCCAACAAGATAGGCCCCGGCGTAAACCAATCGCTTTGTCAAATGCGAGCCCAAAAATCCTTCAAATCCCGTGATTAAGACCCGTTTGCCTTTCCAAAATCGATTCTTCATCAATTTATTTCCAGACCATCCAAGGGGCTTTGTCCTCTTTACCCAACACCTCCAAAGCCCTTTTATCACGTAACGTGTCCATGCAACGCCAAAACCCACGATGGGTATAAGCTTGGATTTGCCGGTCCGCAACTAATTTTTTCAAAGGTTCCCGCTCCCATATCAATTTCTCGTCAATGTTGAGATATTTGAAAACTTCTTTATTGAGAACAAAAAAGCCGCCGTTGATATAACCGCCATCGCCCTTTGGCTTCTCTTCAAACGTTCTCACATCAGCCCCCCTACCCAACTCAACCTGGCCATATCTTCCCGGCGGCTGAACAATGGTCACGGTAGCATGTTTATGGTGAGATTTATGAAAATCAACCAATGCGGAAATATCAACATCGGCGACCGCGTCGCCATAGGTCATCAAAAAGGTCTTCTCTTTGATATAATCTTGAATGCGTCGCAACCTCGCGCCGGTTTGACTTTCCAATCCGGTATCAATCAGCGTGACTTTCCAATCCTCAACATTTTTGTTGTGAAACTTTATCTTTTGATAGCCTTTGGTAAAATCAAACGTCACATCAGATTGATGAAGAAAATAATTTGTAAAATACTCTTTGATCAAATAACCTTTATACCCCAGACAAATGATGAAATCAATGTATCCATAATGAGAATAAATTTTCATAATGTGCCACAAAATAGGATATTCGTTGATCCTCACCAACGGCTTAGGGATGACCACCGTTTCCTCTTCAATACGAGAACCAAGCCCTCCAGCCAGAATAACAACTTTCATTTTAACCTCGCTTCATGGAAATCCCTGGACTTTGGTCCGCGGAATCTCCGTTGCTAAAATTTTTGATTATTTTTATCATAACATCCATAATGGTTTTTTCCATACTCCTTCATGAAAATTTCAAATGGGCGATGAAGGGATCGAACCCTCGACCTTCTGAATGTAAGTCAGATGCTCTAACCAGCTGAGCTAATCGCCCAAATTTTTCAATCAAAACCTAATGAAATACCCTTTACGAACTTTGCATTTCCTGCAAGATCGCTTCAGCGGCCTTGCGCGGGTTCGCGGCCGCGATAATGGGGCGGCCGACGACGAGAAAATCACTTCCATTTTTCACAGCCATTTTGGGTGTGGCTACCCGCTTTTGATCTTGCGGATCGGCGCCCAGGGGACGAATGCCGGGTGTGATGATCAAAAAATCTTTGCCGAGCTTATCACGGATCGCCTTGGCTTCTTCCGCGGAGGCCACCACCCCATCGAGACCGGCCTTTTTTGCCACTGCCGCCCGTTCTAAAACAAGATCGATCACACTGTTCCCCTTATTAGCCTCACAGGTTAACACCGTAACACCCATGGCCAGGGGTTTGTTAACTCCGATTTCTTTCGCGAATTTTGTCCCGAC
>JAHFFS010000014.1 GCA_023247815.1 Candidatus Omnitrophota bacterium | reverse complement strand
GGAACATAACCTTAAGAACATCAATCTTAAAATCCCGCGCAATCAATTTGTTGTCATTACCGGTTTGAGCGGTTCTGGAAAATCTTCGTTGGCCTTTGACACCATTTACGCTGAGGGGCAGCGGCGTTACGTTGAAAGCCTGTCGGCCTACGCGCGCCAATTTTTAGAGCAGCTGCAAAAGCCGCAATTGGAATCGATCGAAGGTCTTTCTCCAACGATATCGATCGAACAAAAAACAACCAGCCGTAATCCACGTTCGACCGTGGCAACGCAAACCGAAATCTACGACTATCTGCGACTGCTCTTTGCCCGTATCGGCATCCCGACCTGCGCGCAATGCGGAAAAAAACTCGAAAAGCAAAGTCCCCAGGAAATCGTCGACGCGCTTTTCAAACTTCCGGAAGAAACAAAAATCACTTTGCTGGCACCTCTCGTCAGTGGCAAGAAGGGAGAGTACCGCCACATCCAAACGCAAGTGACAAAAGCCGGGTTCGCGCGGCTGCGCGTCAATGGCACCATTTATGATGTCAACGACAAAATCCAACTGGAGCGCTATAAAAAACACCACATTGAAGTGGTCGTTGACCGGATCGCACTGAAAGCACCCGTGAAAAAACGTTTGACCGACTCGATCGAAACAGCCTTAGAGGTCGGCAAAGGACACCTGATCGTCAATTTTCAGGACCAATTCCCAGAACGGAATTTCAGTGAAAAACTCTCCTGCTGCGATGGGACAACCCATTTGAGCGAAATGGAACCGCGGGTCTTTTCTTTCAATTCTCCTTACGGGGCATGCACTGGATGCAATGGTTTGGGCACAAAAATGGAAATCGACCCAGAGCGCCTACTTCCCGATCCAACAAAGACCTGGATCCAGGCCGTGGCTCCTTGGCAGCGAGGACGGCACAACTACATGATGTACTACCGCGCGGTCTTAAGAGAATTGGGCAAACTCCACCGTATCGATCAAGCAACACCATTTAAGAATCTATCAAAGCCATTTCAAAAAATCGCCTTTTACGGATCAGACGATGAAATCTGGGGAAAGCCTTTTGAAGGGATCGTTCCTTATCTGGAACGTTTGTTTAAAAACACTGACAGCGACTGGCTGAAAGATGAATTGACCCGTTATATGTCCGTGTTGCCTTGTCCGCAGTGCCAAGGCCTTCGGCTTAAAAAGGAAAGCCTCGCGGTTAAAATTGCCGATTGCAACATCGCCCAAATCGCTGACCTTTCAATCAAAGATGCCAAGGCCTTTTTCAGCCATCTCACGTTAACAAACGAACAGCAATTGATCAGCCAAGAAATCATTAAAGAAATCCAACGCCGGTTGGATTTCTGCATCAACGTCGGACTCGAATACCTGACTTTAAATCGCAAAAGCGCCACCCTTTCCGGCGGAGAGGCAGAACGGATCCGTTTGGCAACCCAGGTCGGGTCAGGTCTCGTGGGTGTTATCTACATCCTTGACGAACCGAGCATCGGACTGCATCAAAGGGACAATGAACGGCTTTTGAATACACTGCATGCTTTACGGGACATGGGAAATACCTTGATTGTCGTTGAACACGACGAAGAAACCATCCGCAAATCCGATTACATCATTGATTTAGGGCCAGGGGCAGGGGAGCATGGCGGAGAAGTGATTTACGCCGGCAAGACCTCAGGCATTGGGAAATGCAAAGCATCGTTGACTGGAAAATATCTGAACAATCAATTCCGGATCCCGGTTCCGCAATCCCGACGGGAAGCGAACAAAGGACAATTCCTGGAAATCATCGGCGCCCAACAGCACAATCTGAAAAACATCGACGTCAAAATCCCGCTGGGGACATTGACCTGCATCACCGGCGTTTCCGGTTCCGGCAAGTCAACCTTGGTTGATGATATCCTTTACCACGCCTTGGCACAAAAATTTTACCGATCAACAGAAAAACCAGGAAAATTTAAGAAACTCACTGGTCTTGAATTCATTGACAAAGTCATTGTCGTTGACCAATCGCCCATTGGACGCACACCCCGGTCTAACCCCGCGACTTATTCCAATGCCTTTGGTCCCATGCGAATGCTCTTCAGCCAGCTTCCTGCGGCAAAGATCCGTGGTTATAAACCCGGCCGTTTCAGTTTCAACGTCAAGGGCGGACGATGTGAGGCCTGCAGCGGAGACGGGATCAAAAAGATCGAGATGCATTTCTTACCCGACATTTATGTTCCTTGTGAGATCTGCCATGGACGAAGATTCAACGAACAGACCCTTGATATCCGCTATAAAGATAAAAACATTGCCGATTGCCTGCAGATGTCGATCGAGGAAGCCCTTGAACACTTTACCAACATCCCGGCCATCGAACGGGTACTTAAAACCATCTTGGACGTTGGTCTAGGTTATATCAAACTTGGGCAGCCGGCCACGACCCTTTCCGGCGGGGAGGCGCAGCGGGTCAAGCTCGCGAGCGAATTGTGCAAGACCGCAACCGGTCGGACCTTGTACATACTTGATGAACCGACGACGGGATTGCATTTTGCCGATGTTGATAAACTGCTCAAAGTGCTGCAGCAACTCGTTGACCGCAACAACACCTGTTTGATCATAGAACACAACCTTGATGTCATCAAAAACGCGGACCACATCATCGACCTTGGCCCTGATGGGGGCGACCGGGGAGGGGAGATCATTTTTGCCGGAACTCCCGAAGAGATCATCCATCACGATGCCTCGCACACCGGACGTTATTTAAAAAATATCTTGATGACTTAATCAGAAAATTTTGCAACTCTCATATGGAGTTGCTATAATCATCCACTTATGAAACACTCAAATGAAATTTTAAAAATGACCGTCTTAATTTTCGCGCTCATTTTAGCATTTTCTAAAATCCCGTTGGTGAATGCCCAGAACCTCCCCAACCCCACCAATTCAGACAAAGCCGAGCAAGAATTGTTCATCGTGGCCCAACGTTCTTTCGACGACGGGTTCTATGATGTGGCCAATCGTTATATCCAACAATTTCTTTCAAAATATCCCAAAAGTGAAAAACTCGTTCAAGCCAAATTGCTATTAGGGCAATGTTATTTTTTTCAAAGTCAATACCTGAAGGCCTATGAAGTTTTTCAAAACCTGCTTTCCTTCTCGGAGTACAAGGACGCGACCCTGTACTGGTTAGGGGAAACTTATTTCAAGGGTGCCGATTACAAACAGGCGCAATCCTATTACAGTCAAGTGATTGATGTCTACCCTCAATCAGAATACCTTCCGCAAGCGACCTATGCCTTGGCCTGGAGTTATTTTGAACAAGGGAATTATAAAATCGCCAAACAAAATTTTTTAAAACTGATCAATGAATTTCCCGGCCACCAACTCAGCGAAGACGCTGCTTTCAAATTGGGCGAGTGCGAACAAAACCAGGGCAACTACAAGGTCGCGGCCAACCATTTCAAGGACTACATCATCAAATATCCCCACTCCAACCGCCATCCGCAAGCTTACTTTTATATCGGTGAAGGGTATTACTACGTCGAAGATTATCTGACCGCCATCACCTATTACGCGAAGGCCGCGGACATCAGTTACACCCCCGACTTAAACGTATTGGCCAAGACCAGCATGGGCTGGTGCTATTTGAAATTGGGGAAACATGATCTCGCCCAAAAAGCTTTTGAAGAGGCCAGATCGCTTGCTGACGAGAAAAAACTGCTCAGCGACGAAATTTATTTGGGACAGGCGACCCTTTTCTTGGAGATGGGGAACAATGAGTTGGCCCTTGCCAATTATTCGGCCTTGATAGAAAAATTCCCCAGCAGTCCGAGGGTGGCAGAGGCCCGTTTGGGCATGGCCAACATTTACTACTCATTAAAAAATTACGACAAGGCTGTCCGTGGTTATCAAGCGATCCTGTCCGAATTTCAAAATGATCCGAAATGGAGCGAGATCATTGAAAAAGCGACTTATGGGCTCGCCTGGACTTATTTGAAAGCCGGGAATGTTGATTTGGCCGTTAAAAATTTTCAGGATATCATGAATAAAACCGACAGCAAAATTGTCAAGGTCAGCGCTTTGACCCAAATCGCCGATGCTTACCAAGAAACGGATGAATTGGAAAAAGCGTTGAAAGTTTACGATCAAATTTTACGCGACTATCCTGACAGTTTATACACCGACTATGTCCAGTACCGGCAGGGGATCGCTTTACTCAAACTCAATCGCGTCGAGGCGGCAACCCTTTCCTTCCAAACCATGCAAACCAATTTTCCGAAAAGCAAATATCTTGAAGACGTAAACTATTATCTCGCTCTTGCCTATTTTAAAAAAGAAGATTGGCGGCAAACGGTCGAAAAAGCCGAAGAGTATCTCAAACAATTGCCTTCCCACAAAACATTTGAAACAGAATCGCAGTATATTTTAGGGCTGTCCCTCGTTGAACTTAAGCAGTATCAAGAAGCGTTCACCACCTTTCAAAAACTCCTGAAGACTCCGGCCCTGCAGGACCCAATGTTGCATAGCTCAGAACTGAATCTGGCCAAATGTTTCTATCACCTCGGTGATAAAAGGGAGTCTGTCAAAAGATTCAAATTGCTATTTCAACGTTACCAAGACTCCGATACTGGCGAGGAGGCCTTGCTTTGGCTGGGAGATCATGAACTGAAAGAACAAAATTTTTCGAACGCCATTGAACATTATGAAAAATTTGTTCAGACCTACCCGCTGAGCCAAAAATTGCAAATCGTTTATTATGAACTTGGGGTGGCTTACCAGGCTGAAAAACAATGGGAAAAGGCCCTGCATTTTTACCGGTTGGTGGATGATCCATCGGCGAAGGAGGTCTATACTAAGGCCAAATTGGCCGCCGCTGATATCTTTTCTCAACAAACGGATGATGGGGAGGCCAGCCTTGAACGTTATCTAAAAATCGCCGACAATAATCCGGATTATAAACGTGATGCCCTCGGCAAAATTGCTTCGATTTATTACAAGCAACAGAACTACGAAAAGGCCGTGGATTTTTACCGTCAAGCTTTGGCCGCGGAAAAAGGACTGAGCGAAATTTTAGACCCTGAGCTGGAATTCCTCATCGGTGACGCGTTTGAATTGGCAAACCAAACAAAAGAAGCGGTGGAAGCCTATCTAAGGATCCCCTATTTATACTCAGAAGCTAAACAATGGTGCATCAAAGCCTATTTGCGGGTTGCCCGCATTTTCGAGGACCAGGAGCAATGGCAGGAAGCCAAAGGGATTTACGAAAAGGTAAGCCAATACCAAAGCAATGAAGCAAAATACGCGAACGAACGGATTCAGTGGATCGATCAAAATGTTTTTCAAAAAGCAAATTAAAAAAATTGACGGGAGGACAAGATGGAATTAGAACAGCTGAATGCCTGGCAATTGATCGTGAAAGGAGGGCCGATCATGATCCCACTTGTTCTCTGTTCCATCATTGGCTTAAGCGTTGTCATCGCGAAAGTCATGTATTTCGCGAGCATCGCGACTGACACCCAAGCACTCCGCCAAGAGGTCTTCGCGTTCCTCAAAAGCAACCGAGTTAGCGAGGCTGTCGCGGCTTGTGAAAATAGCCCTTCACCCGTTGCCAAAATTTTGCTGGCGGGAATCCTTAAACTCGGCGACTCTCGAGAAAATATCAGTCACGCCTTGGAAGAGTCGAGCCGCTTTGCGATCCCTGAACTTGAAAAACAACTCCCTATCCTTTCAACGATCGCTCACATGGCGCCTTTGCTGGGGCTCCTCGGCACCGTGACTGGCCTTACAAACACTTTCCATTCGATCCAAGTGGCCGCCGCAAGCATGAATCCCATGTCTCCGGGGGATTTCGCTGGTGGGATCAGCCAGGCCATGCTGACCACCGTTGCTGGACTCATCATTGCCATCTGCGCCTTTGTCACTTACAACTACCTATTATCCCGAGTGAATCATTTTATTCTTGATATGGAAAAAACCGGAAACGAAATTCTGAATTACCTGACGCAAGTTTCATCATCATAGACGCAATTTTAAAACACTCACATTCTCAATGCCATGGTTCTAAAATTCAAACGAAACCTTCTCAAATCACCCACAATCAATGAATTGAGTTTCACAACTCTGATTGCTGTCATTGTTCTCATCCTCATTCTTTTTATGTTGTCATCATCATTGACTTTTCAAAATGGGATTGAAGTCAAACTTCCCAAGGCGGTGACCAGCGACACCTTGCAAGAAAAAAATTCGGTCATCTCGATCACCAACGAGAATGTGATTTATTTCAACAAATCCGTCGTGACGATCAAAGAATTGGAAAAAATCCTGAAAAACCCTAAGATCCAATCACGCCCCTTTCTCATCAAAGCCGACCGCCGCGCCTCAATGGGAAGGGTCGTTGACGTCTGGGATCTCTGCCGCAAATTGGGGATCGAAAAATTGAATATCGCGACCAACCAGGCAAATCAATGAATCTCCGTCAGATATCCTCGACCCGTATTTACGTTTCAGCCTTTTTACTATCGATATTTTTGCATATGTTCGTTTTGATTTTTAATATTTCGTTTTCCGTCATGACAAGCCCGACAAAACCGACTCTCGTTTTTCTTGGATCCATTCTGAATCAAAAAAACTTATTTGAACAAAGCCCGCTCTTGTTAAGAGAGAACAGTCGCTCCCAAAATGAGCGAATTCCCATCCGAAATAATGCGAGCGCGTTTCACCCGCAAAAAACCTCTGGGATCAAAAAGCCTTTCTATTCTAAAGACATTCAAAAAGTCGATAAAAACAGCCCCAAAATGCTTTTTCCATTGCCGCAACAAAAAGAACAATCACCGTTGGAACTTGGAATCGACGCAAATCCACAACCCTATCAACCTTTAAAATTGCCGGGCTCTCATGACCATTGAATTTTCAACCCTCGTGTCCTTTTTAATACTTTTACCACTCATCCTTGTCTTTCCGCGCTGGCTATTCTATAATCAAAATAGGGAGACAAAAACAAAACTCGATATGCGGTCGTTTGAGCAATGTCCCTATTGCAGCAGGGTCTTTTTCGCGAAAGAGAAAAAAGACATCCTCAGTTGTCCCCATTGCCGCAGTCTTATGACCGCGGATAAAAAATAGACCAGGAAGGAACAAATGAGCAATCCAAAATTTTTTTGCAACCGTTCGGGAATGGTCATGGTGATGGTGATCATGTTGACCCTTGTCTTTGCCATCATCATGATCGGCATCCTTTCTTTGAATGTCGGCCGCGTTAAGACCGGTCAGAGTTTGGTCGATAGCATCAAAGCTGAACAATTGGCCACAGGAGTCATGTACCGGCAAATGCAACAGCAAATGGATCAATGCCAGCTTTGTCCTACCGCTGGGGACTGCAGTTCCTGTCCGGCGCTGGGAGCGGAAAGTATGGATAACCGCGCGTTCGATATTTCAGTCAGCAACAAAGGGGCCTCCGCCAATCCCAATCTTAACAACACCAACCAATACGAAATCAAAGTCGACTTTTAGTTGTCTCACCTCGAATTATTCGATCTTAATTGACAAAGGTTCCCGGGTATAGTTAAATAAAATTACTATTACAATTTAAACGATGAAATTCGGGGCCAAGACAAAACTAGGGTTGTATTGGGGGAAGGAGACAATCTACTTCGTTGCCGTCAAGAGCGGTCAAGCAGAAACAATCATCCCTATTTCCTCACAAGAAGCCCTCCAATCGCAAAAGGACAAAACCCTTCCGGAAAAAATACTCTTCGGTTCTTTTCTTCTAAGCAAACTTGGAAATTTTAGGGCTCAATCAAAATCCATTGGTCTTTCTCTTCCCGCCAACGATCTCATGGTCCGATCTTTCACAATACCCATGATGAAAGCGGAGGAGGCAAAGAACGTCGTTGAATTTGAAGCCATCAAATACATTCCGCTCAAACTTTCGGAGTTAGCCTATACCTTTCACACCATTCCGCTAACGGACGAGCAACAAAAAGGGTTACGGGTCCTTTTTGTTGCCATTAAAATGAATGTGCTGCAAAGATACACCGGGATATTAGAACACGCTGAGTTCGCTATTGAACGCATTGAACCTTCCTTTGTCAGTTTGGTTCGCGCCCTTAACAAAAAGGGGCTGATCAATAAAAACCAACCCACCGCCGTCATTGAATTCGAAAAAGGGAAAAGCAAAATTCTCATTCTCGATGAGGATGTCGTCCAACACGTGCGCGAAATTCCCGCCCCCGATGAGGAATCGGATTTCACATCAACCAACAACAATCTGCTCAAAGACATCCGAGTTTCACTTGATTTTTATAAACGACAAAACCCTAAAAGTGAGATCAAAAACATCTTGGTGGTTTCACAAATGTCCCTGAATGAATTGACTGCCGGCATCGGTCGCGAGTTCGGATTTTCCACTCAGTACATCTGTACTTCGCAGCTTTTGAACATCAAGGAGGCCGTCGAGTTAGGATTTATCTATGCCTATGGGCTGACCCTGGCTGACCAGGAAATCAGCACAAAAAATTTTGAATTATCCGGGACCCCGGCCCGAAAACAGCAGCAGCCCAACTATGTCCTGACCGCGCTCGTTTTGTTGGGCTGCGTTTGCGTTGCCATGCTCAGCGTTTATTCATCAAACCAAATGGTTGTCGGCCATTGGGACCATCTCGCCCAACTGGAAAAAAGCCAGAGGCCATTTGAAAAATCGTCGATCGAGGAAATTGAAAAAAAACGAATGGAAAAATTGGGCGAATTCTATGCCTATCAGGATGTCCGGCTAAAAAGCCAAATCAATGATGACTTGACCCGAATTCCCAATCTTTTACCGCAAGGGACATGGTTGACAAGCTGGGATTTCACTTACTACGACAAAAGCTACGAACAGGACAAGATCAATCGCGTAAATTCACGTCTGCAAATGAACTTTGAAGGATATACTTACGCGAAAAACCCAAACGCTCAATTTCAAATCATTAACAACTGGTTGGCTCAACTTAAAATTGACGAACATTTCTCACGGCAATTTGACACCATCGAATTAGGCTCCGTGCAACAGGAAAATCTGGGAGAATATCCAGTAACAAAGTTCAAAATCTCTTGCCGATGAAAAACCCCGCCATGGACATCATCAAAAAATTACAAAATTTAGACCTCAACGACCTGAAAAATATTGACCTCAAAACGATCAATTACGAAAAAATCCTAAACTTTTTCAAAGCGCATCTTGATAAAACCATTGTCGCGGCATCCGTTTTAGCAACTCTGTTTTTTTCCTTTCAATATTTTATCAAAAAACACGCTGAAATCACGACGGTCAGCAATCAAATCACCCAACTCGAAAAAAAAATCGCGGCCATCAAAGAATACGACGCTGTTGACAAAAAAACCAATGACTTTCTCAATCTGATTCCTCCCCCCGTCAGCGATGAAGATTTCATGAACAAATTGACCGATTTCGCGGACAAACGCAATATCCAAATCAAATCCTTTGCCCCGACCAAACGCCAAGCGATGAAACTTTATGACGCGAGTTCCCTCAATTTGAACGTTACAACCCATGACTATAAAAATTTATGGCTTTTTATTCATGACATCGAAACATCCCCTTTAAACATTCGGATTGATGACCTGAATTGCCGCCTTGGGACCGGGGGAGAAAACAGGCGATCTCAGCCGGAAATTCCGATGGGAAACGAAAACAAAAGCCCCATAGATGTGCAATTGGAAATTTCTTTGATCAATTTTAAAAAAGATAAGCACGATGCCGGGCAATAAATCGACTCTACTCATGATCTGCTGTCTAATTTTTGGGCCAATTATTCTCGTGAATGCGGAAGAAAAAGAGACAAATTTCTTTCAATCCTTTAAAGGGATTCAAAATGTCTTTGAACGCGGAGGAGATACCCTGCAAAAAACCTTAGGTGATGTGGAGCAATTGAAAGTCGAATATGAAAGTGAACAACTCGGAGTCAATCCTGAAGTCACGGCAACCCTTAAAAATCTACGAAACCCATTCGAACCACAACTGCCCATAAAAAACATTGTCACCCAACAAGAGCCGCTCCCCCTGGAAACCTCGCCGACAACTGAACAGCCAATTTTGCCTCCTGCCATGCCAAACAATGCTCCTCAACTGAAAGACCGCTTTGTGGCACCCGAAAAAACGGCTGTACCAGCTAAACCAAATTTCCAAATCAGCGCCTTGATTTGGAATTCCGACCGACCGCAAGCCATTTTGAATGGTCAAATTGTCGGAATTGGTGATACCCTCGATGATTGGACAATTGTTAGTATCAATAAAACGGGTGTAAAAATCCGTCAGAACGAAATTTTATACGTTATTGAACCGTAAATAGGGAGAAACTCATGAATGGCATTTTATATTTGCTAACCAACTTCTGGCAAAGGCCGCGCGAAAAATCAGGAAGCAGGAAAAAAAATGGCCTCTGTTTACCAAACATGTTGATCGTCCTTCTTTTCAGCCTGCTCATGTTACCGGCGCTTTACGCGGAAAATTTGGACATTGACAGCAGCAGCCCGTTTGTCGATCAAAACTATTCCCAAAAGATATCGATGGATTTTCAAGACGCGTCGCTGGTCAACGTTCTTAAAATTTTCTCGCAGCAAACCCAGTTCAATTTAGTGACCTCCGAAGAAGTCGCCAATAAACTGGTCACCGTCTATTTGGATCAAGTCCCGGTTGAGCAGGCCTTAGAACAAATCTTAAGGGCCAACAATCTGACTTATGAACTCCAGCCCGGGACCGACATTTATATTGTTAAGCCCTTGGAAAAGCCGGAAGTCACCTTGATCACCCGCGTCTATCCGCTCAAATATGCCAACGTGACGTCGGCAAAAATCCGCACGACATTAAGCATATCGAGTGACACCTCATCATCGGGATCCGCAAGTTCGAGCAGCAGTGATAATGGCACGACCGGGATCAAAGCCGCCGTTGAAGCGATCCTCACTAAAAACGGAAAAATCATTGAAGATCCGCGAACGAACAGTTTGATCATTACTGATATCGCCAGCAACTTTGCCCAGATCGAACAAACCATTGCCCGCTTAGACGTCGAAGTCGCGCAAGTTCTCATCGAGGTTGAGATGTTAGAGATTTCTAAAGAAACCTCGGACCAAATTGGGATCAAGGTTGGCGATACGCCTCTGACATTCAATGGCGGCACGCGCAGTGTCCTTTACCCATGGAATCAAAATCAACTGCTCCGTAAAGGTTACTTTGAATTCTCAGACGACCAATACACTGTTGGCACCGTTGATGCCAGCGGGCTTGCCGCGACTTTGCAATTCTTACGGACCCAAAGCGACACAAAAAGTTTAGCCAGACCGCGGATCCTGACTTTAAATCATGAAACCGCGCAAATCCGCATCTCGACCGACGAAGCCATCGGCGTTACCACGGAAACAAATTCCTCGCAAAGTCTTGCCACCTCATCGGTGCAAGCCGAACGCGTGGGGACTGGCGTATTCTTGACGGTTACCCCGCAGGCCAATTTAGACACTGGCGAAATCACAATGGCCATTGTCCCAAAAGTCATCATTGCGCGCACCGGATCGACCTTTAGCAATACGACCTTTCGTGATCCCGAGGAACGCGGTTCGCAATCGATTCTAAGGGTGAAGGACGGAGAAACAATTGTGCTCGGCGGGTTAATGAGAAGTGACATTTCAAAAACCGTAACCAAAATCCCTATCTTGGGTGATCTTCCTTTTATTGGCGGCCCCTTTCGACACAAAAACGAAACGGTTGAAGATCGTGAGCTTATCATTTTCATCACCCCACACATCATCAATGAAAACGGTACAAAATTTGCCTCAGAAAAAATTCAGCACCTTACGCGCGAGCAAGACATCCCGTCCGAACATCTTATCGCGGTACAAAAAGAAATCTCCAAGATGGAGCATCAATAACTCTTAGTAACAGTTTTCTTTAAAAAAAACAATGGCACATCTCAAACTTGGTGAAATTTTAGTCAAACAAGGATTGATCAACGAAGTCCAGCTCAAAGAGGCGATCAAGGCGCAATCCCGTGAGCAGGGAAGGATCGGAGAGGTCCTGATCAAATTAGGTGTCCTCTCGGAAAACGCGATTGCCGCCGCTCTTGCCACTCAACTCAACATCCCTTTCCTGAATAATGAAACTGACACGTTGAACCCGGAGG
The DNA here is from genome assembly GCA_023247815.1 of Candidatus Omnitrophota bacterium. Lineage (GTDB taxonomy): Bacteria > Omnitrophota > Gorgyraeia > Zapsychrales > JANLHA01 > JAHFFS01. The sequence goes on along the minus strand of JAHFFS010000014.1, from coordinate 1,338 downwards.
GGGGACAGACCCTGAAAGAAATGGTCCCCTATAACTTCGCGAAATCGAATCTGATCCTTCCTCTCAAAAAAGTTGGCAACACCTTGACCTGCGCTGTTGCCGATCCTTTTGATCTTTTGTTATTGGATAACCTCAAAATGGTAAGTGGCTGTGATATCCATCTTGCCATAGCGACACGGGCTGATTTGATGAGTGCCATTCAAGAATTTTATACTTCCGATTCAAGCAAACCAAAACGTTCCCAATCCGAGACCATGCCTGGTCAGGAGGAACCCTTTTCTTCGCGAACGAGCGATGATGATCTCAAAGAAGACCCTCAAGTCGCCCAACTTAAAGAAAAAGCCACGGAAGCCCCGGTCATCAAGACCGTTGATTTGATCATTCGCCAAGCCATCGAACAAAGGGCCAGCGATATCCATTTCGAACCCTACAAAAAGAAAATAGGTTTGCGTTACCGAATAGACGGGGTCCTCTACGAAATTCCACCCCCTGATCATCAGCTCGCCCTTCCCATTGTCTCGCGGATTAAAATCTTAGCCAAACTCGATATCGCTGAAAAACGTCTTCCCCAAGACGGGGCCATTTCCTTTGATCTGGATGAGCGCATCGTTGACATCCGGGTCTCGACGATTCCCACGATCTGGGGAGAAAAAGTTGTCATGCGCATCCTCGATAAATCCGCGGTCCCGCTGGAATTGACCCAACTCGGATTTCAAGATAAAGACCTCGATCGAATCCGCGCCTGCTTAAAAAAACCCTTTGGTTTATTTTTCGTGACCGGCCCGACCGGCAGCGGGAAATCATCGACCCTCTATGCCTCGCTCAATGAAATATTTGATCCGCGAAAAAATATTCTCACTGTTGAAGACCCGGTCGAATACAAGTTGACCGGAATCAACCAAGTCAATGTCCGTCCTGATATCGGCCTGACCTTTGCCTCAGCGTTAAGGTCCTTTTTACGCCAAGATCCTGACGTCATCATGGTCGGCGAGGTGCGTGATTTGGAAACCGCGCAGATCTGCGTTCGCGCGGCGCTGACCGGGCATTTTGTTTTAAGCACACTGCACACCAATGACGCGGCCTCCGCCATTACCCGGCTCATCGACATCGGGATCGAACCTTATCTATTAACGCCGTCCTTAACCATGATCATTGCTCAGCGGCTGTCCCGACGGCTCTGCCCCAAATGCAAGGAAGCCATCGAACCGGTGGCGGAGCAGTTTGGTGGGATCAAATTCAAAAGCGATCTCATTTACAAAGCCAAGGGCTGTGAGGACTGCCATCAGACCGGTTATCGGGGACGCATCGTCATCACCGAAGTCATGGAAATCAATGAAG
>JAHFFS010000013.1 GCA_023247815.1 Candidatus Omnitrophota bacterium | reverse complement strand
TTTCACTCTTTTCCCAGCGAATTATCCGAAGAGCAAAGCTGTCGAGTTAGCGTTGACCCCGTAGGTCCCACCTACGGGGTGGACCTACGGGGTCCGAATTGGGGATGGGTATTGCTTGAGCCCTGAGACTTGAAATTTGCAGCTTTAATGGCTGACAATTTCCTCTTGCCACAAGTTCGGTCGGTCGTTATAATAAAAAATTAATTATTAGAATTTTGGTAACAATCGGATTTAACCCTTTGAATTTAATCGAGTTTTGGCTCAATGACTAGAGGAGGAGATTGATGTCGGCAGCAAACATAACCGAGAAGAATTTTGAAGCGGAAATCATCAAATCGGCAGTGCCGGTGCTGGTTGATTTTTGGGCGGAATGGTGCGGTCCTTGCAAAATGATCAGTCCGATTGTTGATGAGATCGCCAAAGAATATGTGGGCAAGCTCAAAGTCGCCAAAATCAATGTCGACGACGAGCAGGAGCTGGCCGCGAAACACAATGTGATGTCGATCCCTACCTTGATGATTTTTAAAAATGGCAAATTGGTCGATCAACTGGTGGGCGCGCTGCCCAAGGATCAACTGCTGCAGAAAATCAAACCCCATTTAGGATAACCTTCATGCTGATTCAATTTTGTAAATCAAAGATCGCCCATGCCAAGATCACTGAGGCTGAACTCTATTACGAAGGTAGCATCACGGTGGCCGAAGATTTGTTAAAGGCCGTTGCTATTGTCCCTGGTGAGAAGGTTGAGGTCTTGAATTTGAACAACGGCGCGCGCATCGAAACCTACTGCATTCCCGGTAAGGCCGGTTCCGGCCAGATTTGTTTGAACGGGCCGGCGGCCCGCTGCGGTTTGGTTGGAGATAAAATCATCATCTTGAGCTACGCCTTGATGGAGCCGCGTGAGGCTAAAAAATCCAAAACCAAAGTCGTTTATCTTGACGAGAAAAATCACATTCGCCGATAATCAGGTTTTCTTGATTCCCATCCCATGGCCGCGCTAACATTAAAACTTCGCCTATATGGAGATCCTTGTTTACGCAAAAAATCGGCACCGGTGCAAAAGGTCGGCGCGAGTGAACGGATATTGATCGCTGCCATGCTGGAAACGATGCGTCAGGAAAAAGGTCTTGGGTTGGCCGCTCCGCAGGTTGGCATCAATCAGCAGATTTTTGTCGTTGATATCGGCGACGGACCCATCGCGGTGATCAATCCGAAAATTTTAAAAAGAAGCGGTTCTCATGTTCAGGAGGAAGGATGCCTGAGCATTCCGCAGGTGATGGTCAATATCAAACGTTCTAAAAAGATCACGGTTGAATACACTCAAGCCAATAATGAGGTTGTCGAAAAGGAATTTACCGATCTGCTGGCCCGGGTTTTTCTGCATGAGAATGATCATTTGCATGGCAAGTTGATTATCGATTTCGTGAAGGGCAAAGAAAGAAAAGAGTTGGAAGAGAAATTGCGGGAACTGCAAAAAAGCCAGGTGAAATCATGACCACGTTGCTAGCAGAACAACATTCCTTAAAAGCGCGCCGTTTGCCCGAATGGTTCCGTCAAGAAATTCCGGACGCGCAAAAAATTCAGGGAATGAAGGACCTGTTTCGTTCCGGACGGTTGCATACGGTCTGCGAAAGTGCCCATTGCCCGAACATGGGAAAATGCTGGGGCCAGGGGGTCGCTACTTTTATGATTCTCGGCGAGGTTTGCACGCGGGCCTGCCGTTTTTGCGCGGTGAAGGCGGGACAGCCCATGGCCGTGGACCCGCAGGAACCCAAAAATGTCGCTTTGGCCGTAGCCGAATTGAAGCTGCGCTATGTGGTGATTACATCGGTGGCCAGGGACGATCTCAAAGACGAAGGTGCTCGGCATTTTGTTGATACGATTCAGGAAATCCGCAAGATCATGCCGGCAACGAAAATAGAAATTTTGATTCCGGATTTTTCCCACAAACGGGAAAGTTTGCGGATGGTCGTCGACATCAAGCCGGAGGTGATCAGCCATAATATCGAAACAGTCCGCCGCTTGTCACCGAAGGTCCGTCCCCAGGCCGGATATGAAAGGTCTTTGGCGGTCTTAAGCAACCTTAAGCAGATGGATCCAACGATTTTTATCAAGTCAAGTTTGATGCTTGGGTTAGGAGAACTCAACGAAGAAATTTGGGAAACCATGAAGGACCTGCTCAAGGCCGGATGTGATATCTTAACGATCGGCCAGTATTTGGCTCCCTCGACGATGCCGCGGCATATGAAAGTCGAAGAATACGTTTCACCGCAGCGTTTTGTCGAATTGAAGGATGTCGGCGAGAAGATGGGGTTCAAACACGTGATGAGCGGCCCCTTGGTGCGCAGTTCTTTCATTGCCGAAGAGGGGTATCAGGATTGTCTAAAGAAATTCGAGTTTTCACATGAACGATAAAAAGTCCAGAAACCGTTTTTTATCAACGATCCTTGCATTTGCAGTGAGTGGAATTTCTTTGGTTTATCTTTATCGCTCGATCGACATTGAAAAAGCCATTGAGATATTTCGTGCTGCGCATTTACAATTTATTTTTTATGCGTTTTTCATTTCGTGTTTGACCATGTTATTTTTATTATTCCGCTGGTTGCTTTTCCTTTGGGCCTTGGGAATCAAAATCCCGACGTTGAGTGTTGTGCGCTATTTTTGCATTGGCCTATTTGGAAATCCCATTTTACCTTCTTCAATCGGTGGGGATGTGATTAAAGTTTTAGGCCTATGTCGTTTTACCGATGAGAAAGCTAAGGTTGTAGCCTCCGTGCTTCTTGATCGGATCAGTGGCTTTATTGGCATGATTGTCGTTGCCTTCAGCGCTTTTTTGGTAGGATTCCGACTTCTTAATGATTTCTTTTTATTGATTGTTATTCTGGGAATGGCGGTTTTGGCCTCGCTCATATTGGCGGTCCTTTTTATTGAACCCATCTACGCATTTTTCGTTTGCTGGTCGGGTCGGTTGCCAAAATTGAAGAACAGCTTGATGCAAATGCACTATGATATGACATTGCTCAAAGATCAAAAACATATATTTTTTAAGGCGATTGCTATTTCTGTCTTAGGCCAAGTCGTCTGCAGTTACTGTTATTATCTTCTTAGCATTGGTTTGTTGCAGGATGTTCGATTGTTTTATTTTCTCATTTTTTTGCCTTTGATTTCAATGGCTTCGGCAGTTCCTTCCATTGGCGGCTTGGGAGTCCGTGAATGGGTCATTACGATTTTACTTGCTAAGATCGGTGTGGCAAAAGAGATATCCGTCAATTTGGGTTTTCTCAATTATATTTTTATGGTTGTCATCGGCCTGATTGGTGGGTTTATTTTTGTTGTTTCCCAGTCCTTTGAAACCAAGTGGCAAAAAACGTCTTAACGGGAGACAGTCACTTCGTTTTAAGAAAGTGAGGTTGAGGTGTCATTGCACTATATTCTCGATGGTTACAATATCGTCAAGCAGATTCCGCAGTTTGTGGATTGCAAGCTCGAAGAAGGACGGGAACGGCTGATTCGCTATTTGGAAGAAGAGCGTCCGCAGGGAAGTTTGAATAATGAAGTGACACTGGTTTTTGACGGGCAGGTGGGCGCATATCACAGCCACGGATCATCGCTGATCAGAATCATTTTTTCCGAGAATGATTCGGCTGATGAGCGGATTAAGGATTTTGTCGAGCAATCGGAAAACAAGCGTACTGTGATCGTGGTGACCGATGACAAGGACATTCAATATTTTGCGGCCGCCTATGGCGCTCGATTTCTCAAGGTCAGTGAATTTATGAAGGTGGATGTTGACCGGGTGGCCGTCAGTAACGACGGACTCGCTGATGACGTGAAACATGTGAGCAGGAGTCTCGAGGCTAAGATCAACGCGGAGTTGGAAGAGATTTGGTTGAAGCGGCCGCGGAAAATTCGAATATGAAATCTTTTTTCAGCGCTCTATTGAATTTTGTCGTCGGAACCGGAGAGGCCTTATTTTTTTTGGGAGACGTTTGCGTTCATCTGCTGAAAGGAAAAATCCGCTGGGGCGAAGTCTTAAAGCAAATTTATGAACAGGGTGTACAATCCGTCTTCATCATTGCTTTGACGTCTTTTGCTACGGGGGCGGTTTTGGCCTTGCAGGGCTATGTGATGTTGAATCGTTTTGGGGCCAAAGAGAACGTTGCTCAATTGGTCGCGTTATCGCTGGTCCGAGAACTCAGCCCGGTTTTCAGTTCTTTCATTTTTTCCGGGAAGGCCGGGGCCAGGATCGCGGCGGAATTGGGAACGATGAAAGTGAGTGATCAAGTTACGGCCACCCGAACGTTAGGGGTGGATCCGGTTGAATTTTTGGTGGTGCCGAGGATGCTGGCGTGTTTGATGGTCCTGCCTGGGCTGGTGGTCTTCTCTGAATTGGTCGGAATTTTGGGCGGTTACACGATCGGTGTTCTTGATGCCGGCATTCAAAGTTCAGCGTATATCCATCAGACGATCCGCGCGATCAATTTTGTGGATTTTTTTAGCGGGTTTATCAAAACTTTGTTTTTTGCTGCTATAATAGGATGGGTTTGCTGTTATCAAGGATTTCAGACCAAAGGTGGGTCTTTGGGAGTCGGTCAATATACCACCAAGGCCGTGGCCTTTTCTTATATCATGGTTGTGCTGTTCAATGCCGTGTTGACAAAAATCATTTTGACTTTTTGGGGGTAAGCATGAAGAAAGCAATTTTATCATGGGTGATGATGGTCATCGGCATTTCCTTTTTATTTTCTGCTTGTGCGGCTCCTCAAGGCAACGTCGGGCAATTTGGCGGATTTCCTTTCCCAGAGATGGAAGCGGAATGGATCCGCGACGGTGAACCCATCATTTTCGAAGGGGAGAATTGGTTCCCGGCAGACACCATCGACGTGCTGATCGACTCCGAAGTTTATTTGCTCGGGGAGTATCGCGGCGTGCAATTTTTTATTGAAAAAGCGGATGTGCGGCCATATGATCGATTGTACACAAAGTTTGGGCGCGCGAAATTCCGGATTTATAGAAAAAAAATGACCAATGATCACTATCAAAGGACTTTCTAAAAGGTTTGATCAACAGTTGGTTTTGGATAATATCAACCTGGAGATCAAAAAGGGAGAACTCCTGGTCATTTTAGGCGAGAGTGGTTCGGGAAAGAGTGTTCTTCTTCAGCACCTGATGGGGCTGTTGAAACCCGATCAAGGTTCCATCGCGATCGACGGCCAGGACATCACCAAGATGAAGGAATGGCAGCTTCTTAAAATGCGGAAAAGTATTGGGTATCTTTTTCAAGAAGGGGCGCTTTACGATTTTATGACCGTTTTTGAGAACGTCGCTTTTCCTTTGGTCGAACATACTCGGCTCAAACGTAAAGACATCAAAGATAAGGTCAAGCGAGTTCTGAAAACGGTTGGGTTGGAAGATGCGGGAAATAAATTTCCATCGGAATTGAGCGGAGGGATGAAAAAACGGGCGGCCTTGGCCCGCGCGATTGTTCTAGATTCCAAGATTTTATTTTGCGACGAGCCAACATCGGGTCTTGACCCTATTAAGAGCCGGAGCATTTCCTTTTTGATCAAAAAGATCTCTTCGGAATTGCATTGCACGACGGTTGTGACATCGCATGATATTCGAAATTCATTTCGTATCGCTGACCAGGTGATTTTGATCAAAGAAGGAAAAGTCGTGGGGAGCGGGACCCCGCGTGTTTTGCAGGATTCGCAGGACGCATTTATTCAGGAGTTTTTAAGTTAGGAGGCGGCAAGGATGGAAGCAAAAGATTTTGTTAAAAAATTTTTTGCCGGTTTGTTCTTCATTGCCTGCGTTGTTATGATTGCCGGTGTTGTTTTTCTTTTGGGGCTGGAGAGGGGAATCGCTCAGCCGAAGTTCCCAATGCATTTGCTCTTCAATCGCGTCGGGGGCCTTCAAGTGGGGGCCGCGGTTCGCATATCGGGAGTGACCGTGGGCACGGTTTCCGACATCAGCTTTACCGAAGAACCAGTGAATGGCCGCGAGGTGCGGGTTGACATCAATATCCTTGAGAAATTTCGAAAGCAGGCCGGTAAGAGCGTCAATTTTTCGATCATCAACGAGGGGGTTTTGGGGGAAAAGATGGTTGAGATCACAACCTCATCTGAGTATCATCGGGAAGATTTGAGTCAATTGGTGACTGGCGATGATCCGTTGGATGTCCAAAATTTGGCCGAGACCTTTGGCGACTCCGCGATCGCCTTATCGGAATCCGCGAAAATGATTGAGTCGATGGTCGGTGAAATCCAGGACATTTCCGGCACGACGCGGCGGCTGTTAAACCGCATTGAACAGCGGTTGATTGATGGGACGTTATTTAAAGTTTTTTGATCCGCAAAAGGTCTTGAACAATTTGGCGTTGCACAATATAAGCGCTGCGTTCGCGAGGGCAGTGTGATTCGCTGTCCCATTGAGGCGGTTAATTACGATCAGGAAAGAAAATTTTCGCAATGGCCTGAGGCAACACGGCAGGATTGATTGGTTTTAAGAAGGAAACACGATGTTCATTTTGGGAAATTTGTTTATGACGCTGGCCAAGGTTGTCGATGTGGTTTTAACCATTTCTTACTGGTTGATCTTGGCCCGGGCGTTGATCAGTTGGGTCAATCCCGACCCATTCAATCCGATCGTGCAATTCCTTGAACGTTCAACCGAACCGGTCTTGGAGCGGATCCGCAGACTGTTGCCGCCGATGGGGATTGATTTTTCACCGATCATTGCCTTTCTGGGGATTATGGTCTTGAAATCTTTTCTCGTGCAGTCGTTATATGATATTGGTTTGCGGTTGAAATTGTGATTAGGTCTTGCATTGTTTATTGTTTTAAAGTATAAGAGGAAGTTGATCAGGAGATAGAATGCTGGATAAATTCAAGCAACTCATGGAAATCAAGAAACAGGCCGAGCGGATTAAAAAGGAGCTCGATGGGATTGTCTTGGACGTCGAGGATGTTCGGGGAATCAAGCTGAATGTGACTGCGTCCCAGCATTTCAAATCGATTGAGATCGAGGAAGGCCTGTTAAGGCCGGAGAACAAACACAAACTGGAATCAGATATCCTGCGCAGTATGAACGCAGCTATGAAAAAAGCACAGGCAACCGCCGCGCAGAAAATGGCTTCGGTGATGCCTGGTCTATCATGAAAGGAGTTCGTTATGCCGTACGATCAAGCACTTGATCAGGAGATTTTTAAGGAAACCAAAGAATTGGGAGAGACTCGGATCACGATCGGGGTTTTTTCTTATAATGGTGGAGAAAAAAAGTTACAAATCACCCGGGAGAATCTCACACAGGACAGCGGTTGGCGGTTCACCAAGTTGGGCCGCATGAATAAAGGCGAAGTGCGTGAGATAGTTCCGGTGATGATGAAAGCCGTTGAGAATATGTAAGGCGTTTTTTAAGACTGCGGGGGTGAATGATGGCTCAGGAAGTCTATTTAACACGCGCCGGGTTTGAAAAATTAAGCCAAGAGTTAGGGTATCTCACGACCAAGGAACGAAAAAAGATTTCTAAGGCGATTGGCGAGGCGCGTTTGCTGGGAGACATCTCGGAAAATGCCGAATACGACGCGGCCAAGGACGCTCAGGCGCACTGTGAGGCCCGCATCGCCGAACTCGAATTGAAATTGAGCAACGTTCGGATCATCGAAGATCAAAATATCCCCTCGGACAAGATTTATATCGGAGCCATTGTTACTTTAAAAGATTTGGATCAGAATAAATCGTTGAAATATATGCTGGTTTCCCCTGAAGAAGCGAGTATCGAGGAAAACAAGGTTTCCTTTTCTTCTCCGATAGGGAAAGGTTTGATGGGCAAACCCGCCGACTTGGTGGTTGATATTGAAATCCCCGATGGAAAAAAGCGTTTTAAGATTTTAAAGATTGAGCGTCCGGCTTAGAGTCCTTACCTTCCATTCCAGTCAAGCACGCAGCAAATACCCAAAAAAGCAACGATGGCAGAATTGATGACAAGATCCGGTCTAACGAGACCTGCATCATCCAGCCAATCTCAAATTGCGTATTGACAAAATAGTAGGCAAGAACGATTCCCAAATAGAGTGATAGACTCAGCGGGAAGATTTTGAGAGCCCCTTGCCATCCTCGTTTGAGCGACAAAAGGCTGATCACAATGACTGTGATCCATAGGCCGAACCATTTCGCCGAAATCACTTCTGACAATAGAAAGGCAAGGCACAATTTGAAGCGATCGAGTGTTATGGGGTGTTCCAACGATTGCAAACCATTGGTGAAAGTTTGGTTGCCTGGCGAGAAGAACAGGTTAAAGATGACCGTTGGTACAGCGGCAAGAAAAAGGACAGCCGCGGAAAAGATGAGTTCTGGGAATGATCGTTTGCGTAAGAATTTTCTCAATGCCATCAACAGGAAGATCAAGAGGGCCGCGACCGTGCCTTCGGATTTGGTAAAGCTCAAGATACCAAGAAGGATACATCCCAAAATAAGCCAGGACTGAGATTGTTCTTGCTCAGCGCGCCATAAACTGGTGAGGCTAGCGAGCACATAAAATCCAACGACGATATCACAGTATTGGCTCACGGCGAGCGTTGAGTAAAGTTCGGAACTCAAAAGCAGTAAGGGAGCAAGCAGAACCATCCAGGAAGAAGATTCTCGACGCAGGGAAGCGTAGAGCAACAACACAATCAGAAGATAAAAGAGCATGGAAACGACGGCGGGAGTCACTTCAGCGGGTTTATTGAGAAAACCCCATATCCAAACGTTGATCAGTGGTAAAAAAAGTGGATAATGCGGGCTCGATCGCCACATCTCCACAGACAAGAGATCAACCCATCGCTGTCCTGCTAAGAAGATGAATTTGGATTTCAAATTCCAGATCGACCAGGCATCCCAGCCGCCCGATGGATATTGGGTCGCGATTTGCCAGGAAATGAAAAGTAAAACGATCAGCAGGCCTACCATCACGAGATCTTGCAGGGGAGGTCGGCACAGGGTTGGCAACGCGATCGGCCCTTTTTTCAACTGCCGAAACAAGAGACCGGCGAGCAGTAAGAGTTGAGCAACAAGAATCAAAACCCATTGATAACTGCCGTTCACGGCCAGGACGAAAAAGGAAATGGACGCGGTGATCCCTAAACCAACGGCAAAGGCAAACACAATCCATAAAGCGGTTGATCCGATTTTTTTCTTGGAAAAGAGGATGTCGAGAAATGCCGCCCCCAGCAGAAAAGTAATCAGCAGAGGGATAGCGGTGAAGAGGGGTTTTATCATTGTTTCTTAGCTAGAATTACGCCCAGACTATTGGCAATGATGGGGGTCGCCCCCAATTCGTTGATTTTTTTCAGCGCGGCGTCGGGCGTTGAACAGTCCAATAGGATATATTCGCGGTCCGTATTGCCAGGTTCGATCACCAAAGGAGCAAGATGGTACTGGGCAAGGGAAAAGATCAGGGCGTTGGCGCTCGTTTCCATATCTTTATCAGTATAGTATCCCAGGAATTCGATATGGTGTTGATTTAAGATCGGTTGAAAATTTTTAAAGGAATCGGCCAGGAGAAGATAAAATTGTCGGGAAGTGCTTTGCGGAAACAAAAGTGCTTGTTTGAGGAGATGGAAGGTGTTGATCGCGACTGTGATCAGGCAAAGGGAGAAGATAATGATGTTGAGATGGTTTTTTTTCATATCTTTTGATTAGTATTAAATCATTTTATCTCTAAGAATATGAAAATCAAAACATTCCTTAATAAAATTCTAACAATAAATCCTTTTGTTAAAATCTATTCATCAGTATAATAAAATCGCTTTCATTATGTTCATAGGGAGATTGTACTAAGGAGGTCAACTTGATTAAAATCGGCGTCATTGGCTGTGGTCATTGGGGCCCCAATCACATTCGGATTTTTAATCAATTTTCCAATTCTCGGGTTTTGATGTGCGCGGACTTGGATGAAAAACGCCTCGCGTCCATTCAAAAACTTTATCCGCAAGTGAACGCGGTTAAGGATTATCGGAAAATTTTAAAAAGCAGCGAGATCGACGCGGTTTGCATTGCCACACCGACTAATACGCACTATCCATTGTCCAAAGCCGCTTTGGAGCAGGGGAAGCACGTCTTTTGTGAAAAGCCTTTGGCCTTGGAAGAGCAACAGTGTTTGGAGCTCGAAGAACTGGCCCGAAAGTATAAAAGGAATTTGATGGTCGGCCATGTTTTTTTATTCAATCAAGGGATTCTGCGGTTGAAGGAATACATCCGCAGCGGAGAGCTGGGAAAGGTCTATTATGCCCACGCGACCCGCACGAATTTGGGGCCTTTTCGTTATGACGTGAACGCGTTATGGGATTTGGCGCCTCATGATGTTTCCATTTTTAATTTTTTGTTTGAGAGTTGTCCGGTCAATGTTTCCGCTCGAGGATTGCGGTGTTTGGGGACCGCTTTGGAAGATCTGGCCTTTGCCTCGATTGAATATCCGAAAAATATTCTGATCAACATTCATGTGAGCTGGTTAGATCCGAAAAAGGTGCGGCAGATCACCATCATCGGCGATAAGAAAATGGTGGTTTGGGACGATCTGGACCAGATAGGCCCGATCAAATTGTATGACAAACATGTGGAAAAGACCTCCCGTTTTTACGAGACCTATGGAGAATTCCAGTTGTTATCCAAGGAAGGAAGCATCACGATCCCCAATGTCATATTTCAAGAGCCCCTGAAAGCACAGGCCCAGTACTTTTTGGAATGCATTGAAAAGAAGCGAACCCCGGAACGAGCGAGTGCCCGCAAAGGGTATGACGTTGTCCGTGTCTTGAACGCCATTCAACGTTCGATCAATGAGAACGGCAATGCCGTAAAGATTGGATAAACGAACCTGCTATGACGTCAAAAGTATTGGTCTGTCCGGTGGCCTATAACGAAAATGTCAAATTGAAGAGCGCGATTGAACGCTTTTTGAAAAGCCGCGGGTTTGGGCAGTACGATTATTTGATCGTCGATGATGGTTCGGATGATGGCACATCAGAGATGATCGCATTGTATCAAGATCGAGGTGTGCGGACGATTCGTCACACTCAGCGTCGGGGAGTGGGGGCCGCCATCCGAACCGCGATCTTGCATGCCATTGAAAAGCAATATCAACTGATCGTGATTATGGCCGGCAATGACAAAGACGATCCGCAAGAGATTCCGCTTTTGGTTGAGCTGATCGAAAGGGGTGATTGCGATCTCGTTCAAGGTTCCCGTTATCTCAACGGGCCGCGGATTGGTGGTGACATGCCTTTGTATCGGAAGATCGCCACGCGTCTACACCCGTGGCTGCTGTCACTTTTGGTTGGCAAGAAAGTGACCGACAGCACCAATGGTTTCCGTGCCATCCGATTAGCGCTCTTTGCGGATCCAGCCATCAATATCAAGCAAGAATGGCTCAATGCGTATGAACTCGAGCCTTATATTTTGTTTAAGTCGATCCAACTCGGATACCGCTATCAGGAGGTCCCTGTAACAAAGATTTATCCTTCAAAGAAATTGGGATATACCAAGATGAAGCCGATCGTGGGATGGTGGAGCATTCTGCGGCCTTTGTTTTATCTGGGCCTGGGGATCAAGCGCTAGTGTGCTTTGCGCAAGGCCGCGAATAACCCGACGATGAAAAAATGCAATCGTTGCAATTTGATATTTCATGTTGAGGAAAGGATCCGGTGTCTGTATTGTGATACGCTGCTGTATGAGATCACCGATGAGAATAGAAAGAGTTGGTTTGACCAGGATTCCAGTGAGCCGTCCGCACAATTGGTCAGACAAAAAAGTGATATCTCTTACGGTCGGTTGCAGTATATCATCGGCAGTTATTTCCGGGTGCGGACTTTGCATTTTATGTATTCCTTTAGCCGTAACGATATGCGCATGGGAAAGGAATTTAAGCGGTTTTTCATTCAACCGGTCAATATCACATCGTTGCTGTCTATTCCCTGGCTGCTGGTGAATCTTTGCGACTCGTTTTTTTTTCGGATGTTTTATAATGGTTTTGACGCGGAATCCGGCTGGAAGTTTCTTCGTCTGAGCGAGAACCAGTCGTTGAGTGAAGAAGAGCGGTCGTATTGCAAAGAATACAAGGATGTTGTTGACGATATTTTAAGTGGTAAGATCTGTCAGACCGAGGAGCGCCTTAAAGAGATCGCAAAAGAAAAATTGAAGGTTGGTAAGCGCAGCGCTTACGATGATCTTTGCAACAATCGTAAATATTTTTCCGGATTTTTGGATATCATGACCATCTGGTTTTCCGTTTGTTTGATCTTGGTGGCCATGGTCTGGGCAGCGTATCCTTTTGTACTCGATGTGGTCAGTTTGTATCGGTTCCGTGAGTAACTGTCAATGTTCATGTCAAGTTACCTTTATAGGAGGAGAGGATGAAGAAATCATTGATTTTAGTTTTGTGCTGTTGGGTGTTGGGGTGCAGTCATACCATGAGTTCCTATATTGACGATCCCAAGACCCTTTTGGAAGACCCGGTTTCGGTCGAGCACCAAAAGGCCATCGACGAGTTGGAGAGTGCCTATTTGAACAAAGAAATGACCTACTCGGAGTATCTCACTAAAAAGAGCGCTTTGGAAGATGGATATAGTCAGAAAGTCCAAAAACGAAAAGAAATCATAGAAAGCTATCGAACCGATGAAATTGTACGGTAAAAATCCAGTTCTCGAACGGCTGAAATCAAATCCAAAAAGCATCCAAAAGATTTATCTTCAGCAGGGGCACGTTGAGGGTGGATACATCCGCCAAAAGGCGAAAAAATGGGGGATCCCTATTCATGAGATGCCCGCGTCGAAGCTGCTGAAATTGGCCCGCAATCTCAACGCGCAGGGGATTGTGGCGGAAATTGAGGACTTCCAATTTACCGCATATGACGATGTCTTGGCCACGGCCTTGCAAAAGGGAGCGACCTTAATTTTTCTGGATGGCCTTAATGATCCGCAGAACCTTGGGGTGATCATCCGCAGTTTGTCCTGCATGGGTGGTTTTGCCTTGGTCTTGCCGGCGCATCACTCGGTTGATGTGACATCGTCGGTGTTGCGCATTGCCTGCGGCGGGGAAAACCATATGCCGATCGCGAAAGTTACGAACATGGCGCTGGCTTTACGTCAGGCGAAGGAGCAGGGCTTTTGGCTCGCTGGTTCGGTTGTTGAAGGGGGAAAAGATATTTTTGAAACAGAATGGCCGTTTCCCCTTGCTCTGGTCATTGGTTCGGAGCAAAAGGGCATGAGACCGATCATGCAAAAGCACCTTGATCTGCTGGTCAGCATTCCGATGAATCATGAGCGTTTGTCCATGAACGCCGCCCAGGCTACCACCATTTTGGGTTATGAAATTTTAAGGCAGCAAAAAAAACATCGTATGAAAAATGTGAAAAGGTAAAGTCATTCCAAATCATATGCCTCCGCGAAGAAAAAAGAGTGTTTCGCAAAAATTTTCCCCATTCGTAAATTTTACGGCCGGCAAGAAAAATTCCATTTATGACGCGCTTAATTTTTTTGCGGAAGCCGGGCTCTTAAAACGCGTCAAACGCAGCGGCTGGTGGGTGGCGGGGATTGACGAGCCGGAAAGTGTGGCTGACCATAGTTTTCGCACAGCAGTGATTGGTTATTATTTGGCTTTTTTAGAAGGTGTC
>JAHFFS010000147.1 GCA_023247815.1 Candidatus Omnitrophota bacterium | reverse complement strand
CGACTGCCAAGCGTCCTTTGAGGACATAAGTCAATGCCGCCCCCAGCAATAAAAGGACGTCCCGGCTGATCACGGCGACCACCAACCAAATCGGAAAACGACTGACTGGAAAAAAATTTCCCACTTGATAAAGTGTGATGAAGGCACTCATCAATAATAACTTGTCCGCCAAAGGATCGAGGATCGCCCCTACCGGTGTCCGCTGATTCTTAACGCGGGCGATGATGCCGTCAATCACGTCGGAAATGACCGCGAATAAAAAAATCGCTAACGCGACCTGACGAAGATGGTCCCGCTCAGGCGTATAATCAAGTACGGTCGACACAAAAAACGGAACAGCGAGGATCCTTAAGATGGTGATTTTATTTGCGACGGTCAGTGACATGGTTTGACCTGCGTAGGACTTAAAAAATCATTGTTCATCGACCCATTTCAACGGAACTCCCGTTTCCGGATCCACGTCCACGTTGGGAGCATAGCGTTTCCCGGTCACTGGTGAATATTTACTACGATTCTTACCCTTAACAGCTTCTCCAATCGATTCAACCGCTGATTTTATCGCTTGGTCATTTTCCACTTGCTTTTGCAGCTTCAACAAATCAGTCTGGGAAACATCCTTACCGCTCACGGCCTCCACCATGGCCTGAATCGACTTGACTTCGTCCCCTTCTCGACGGTCAGACGACTTCGAGGCATCCTTTTGCGTTGAAGCGCAAGCCGTCAAAATAAAAATACAACTGCAGACACAAACTATGGATCGAGACATCATTTCATTTGATAAATCGGATTCGATTCAGCGGCCAGTAAAGCAATTCGGCCTTGCCAATGATGTCATCATCGGGAACAAAACCCCAAAACCGGCTGTCGTGGCTCGAAGCACTGTTGTCCCCTAAGACAAAATTATACCCTTGTGGAACATGGATTTCTTGGTTCATCTGTCCATATTCGCCACGGTTGTAATAATAACGGCTATTGACCATCGGATGATCAAGTCGCTCATGATTCACGAAAATGTCGCCATTACGGATCTCGATGGTATCACCGCCAACGCCAATCAACCGCTTGATGAAATCCCGTTTCGGATCATCCGGAAAAATAAAGACAATCACGTCCCCACGATGAGGCTTCTCAAACCCAGGCAAACGCCATGGACTCAACGGCACTTTCGCGCCATAACTCAATTTGTTGACGATCAATCGGTCCCCCTCAATCAGCGTCATACGCATTGATCCACTGGGGATGCGAAAGGCCTGAAAAAAGAAAGTGCGGATGAACATCGCCAGAACAAACGCGACGACAATGGACTCAATCCATTCCCGGGTGACGGGATTAAGCTTCTTACGATATGTTTCACGGATCTTGGCGATCATATTTTTAACGCCGCTAAAAAAGCCTCTTGCGGAACTTCAACGTTACCGATCTGTTTGAGTTTTTTCTTGCCCTCTTTTTGCTTTTCCCAAAGTTTGCGTTTGCGGCTGATGTCCCCGCCGTAACACTTCGCGGTCACGTTCTTACCGGCGGACCGCACCCGTGCGCTGGAGATGATCCGCCCGTCACAGGTCGCCTGGATCTTGACTTCAAAAAGCTGTTGGGGGATGAGCTCCTTCAATTTCGTGACCAGGGCGAGTCCCTTTTCATACGCGCGTTCGCGATGGACCAGGCAAGAAAAAGCGTCGCAAATCTTATCGTTGATCAAGATATCCAATTTGGAAATCTGCGCCGGCAGGTAATGCTTAAATTTATAATCAATCGATCCGTACCCACGGGTGGCTGACTTAATCTGATCATTGAAATCCACAATGACTTCGGACAACGGAATATCATAAATGATCCTCATCCGGTCAGAAACGTATTCACTCTTGACGTAAACCCCGCGTTTCTTTTTCGCCATTTCCATCACCTGGTCCATATGCGTGACCGGCGTCATGATCGAAACTTCCAGATAAGGTTCTCTGACCTCGTCGATCTCGCTCCGTTCCGGCAGCGCCGACGGGTTTTCCAATTCCATAATCTCCCCGCCCCTTTTGACCAATTGATATTTTACGTTAGGGGTGGTTAAAATCAAATTCAAATCATATTCCCGCTGCAGACGTTCCTGAATGATCTCCATGTGCAAAAGACCTAAAAACCCACAGCGAAATCCATGACCAAAAGATTCCGATGTTTCCGGTTCGTACGAAAGACTGGGATCGCTCAGCCGCAGCTTATCAATGCCTTCACGCAAGGCCATAAAGTCCTTGGCGTTGACCGGATAAACCCCGCAAAAAACCATAGGGTTGAGCTGACGGTACCCTGCCAACGGTTGGCTCGTCGGACGGTCCGATTCAGTCACGGTATCCCCGACCCGCACCTCGCGGGGATCATGGAGATTGCAGGTGATATACCCGACCTCACCGCAGGAGATCTCTTTGACTTTGACCGCCTCTGGACGGAAAACACCGATTTCCTCGACGGTATATTCTTTATTCGTATGCATCATTTTGATACGGGTCGCTGGTTTTAATTTTCCGTTCATGATTCGGATATAAACAATGATCCCTTTGTAAATATTGTACTCCAGATCAAAAACCAAGGCCTGCAGCGGTTCTTCCGGGCTTCCTCCTGGCGGGGGAATAACCTTAACAATCCTTTCAAAAAGCTCCTTGATGCCAATCCCCTCTTTCGCCGAGACCATCTGCATGTCCCTCTCGTCAAATCCTAAAATGTCCATCATCTCCAATTTCGCGTGGTCCAAATCGACGTTGGCGATATCGATCTTATTGATGACCGGCACCATTTCTAAATTGTTATCGATGGCCAAATAATAATTGGCGACCGTTTGTGATTCCACTCCCTGCGAGGCGTCGACGACCAATAGCGCCCCTTCACAAGCGCGCAGCGATTTTTCCACTTCATAAGAAAAATCGACGTGCCCAGGGGTGTCGATCAGATTGACTATGTATTCATGCCCATCGTTGGCCTGATATTGCAACCGCACCGCTGAGGCCTTGATCGTGATGCCACGTTCCCGCTCCAAATCCATATCGTCTAAAAGCTGATCGTGAAACTTGCGTTCGTCAATGGCCCCGGTAAACAAGAGCAATCGATCGGCCAGTGTTGACTTGCCGTGATCAATATGAGCGATGATCGAGAAATTTCTGATATACTTTTGGTCCATCAACTCTTCACCCTATTCACTTTTCACTAGCCCATCAATCCTTTGATTTGATTTCTTTTGGAGAAACGATCCCCACCGAGACGATGGCTTTCAAGCATTCCTCCACGGTCCAGCCCGGATCCACGGTCTGCGAGGCTTTCACCACCAATACAAACCCGGAACCCGGCGTTGGCGCCGTCGGAGCAAGAACAAACAAAAACTCTTCCTTGGTCTTATGATCAATCAAGGAATTCATCACAAAAGCCGGAATCATGGCCCCATCACTGCCTAACTTGACCAAGACCGCTTTTTTAAAGGCCTGTTTATCGCCGTCCACAACCGAAAGTCCGTGCGACAGCTGTTTCCCCACTCCGTAGATGGTTTTGATAAAAGGGATTCGCTGACTGATCCATTCTATGAACCGAAAAAACTGATGGCCGACGATGTTGCTGACAATCAAACCCATGAAATAAAGAGTCACGAGCACCAGCAAAATCCCCAGCCCAGGGATATGACGAATTTCAATAAAATGATCCAAAAGCCGCATCACCTTTTTATCAATTAAAACATAAAGCAATTGCAGGGCAACCGCGCACAACAAAAGCGGGATGATCGCCAGCAGCCCTCGTAAAATGTAATTGCGCGCGTGGGTAAAAAATGTTTTCATTGCTACCTCACAGTTTTTATGATTAAAGAATCTTTTTATTCAATCGGCTATGCTGCCGTCCATAAAAAAAATAAACGACGAATCCCATGAGCAGCCAAATAACCAACCTGGCCCAGGTTTCTCCGTCGAGCGATGTCATCATCGCTAGGCACACCAAAATCCCCAGGATTGGAAATATCGGCACGCAGGGGCAGCGAAAAGGACGGGCCAAAGCAGGTTGCGTCCAGCGAAGCACGAGAACACCGACGCACACAATGACAAATGCG
>JAHFFS010000146.1 GCA_023247815.1 Candidatus Omnitrophota bacterium | reverse complement strand
TTTCAGCCATTTGCTTCCCGGAGGCATGACCTTTTCTGAATCACTCACCCAGACCGGGATCACCGGCACCTGAGTTTTAGCAACCAGAAAGCCTATTCCCTGCTGACCTTGGAGCACTGGTTCAAGCTGACGAGTTCCTTGGGGAAAAATCAATAAGCCCCCCCCATTTTTTACTCGGCGAATGGCTTCACGCAGTGAACGGATATCCGCGGAGTCGCGCCGGACCGGAAAGGCATTGCCTTTCCTTAATATAAAGCCGAGGATTTTATTTTGAAATAAGGAATCTTTGGTCATGAAATGGATCTTTCGCCGCAAACTGATCGCAATCAACAGCGGATCCAAATTGCTTTGATGGTTGCTGGCTAGCACCAGGCTTCCCTGGACAGGGACATTCTCCCGACCATAAATCTTCAATGGGCAAAAGATAAAGCTCAAAATTTTTACGAGATAATAACCGATCCAATAGATCATATTCCCAACCTATTCCATAAAAATGCTGCCCAACTGCAAAATTCCTTAAGGCCACCCCAATAAAAAGGCCACATCCATATTGCGTGAGAAATCGTGGTGATGATCAGTATAGAGAAAATCAACCACACTTTCAAATCCAATGATAGTTCTGGTTTCATGTTTTCATTCTTTCAAAAATCTTCGCTTGCAAATTTTTACAAAATGTTACTGTTTCGTAAAGGCTTTTTCTAGCCTTGCCTTCTTGACAAAAAACATCATCGTCTCCGATTGCATCAGAAGAGCATATTCCTGGTCGCTCCTCATTTGCTCAGGAAGAATTTTGGGCCCTACAAAAAAAAGAGGCTGGTCTTTCTCAAATTTCTGAAAAATAACAGCATCCGGTTTTTCTCCCGATGAAGGACCAAAATTGACGATGCGATTCTGCAGCCGGCGTCCATACATATGGGTCACCCAAAAATTTCCTATATCCGATGCCATATAAACATGAAACCCTTCTTTCCCGGCCGTCAACGTATCCAGCAAATAATAAACTTCCATCCTCTGACTCATCAAAAGCACCGAAGAATCCAAATATTTATACTCCGAAATGAACCGGTGGTTATGTCGATCAAACAAGGCCACCCCACAATCGTATCTAGGCCATATGTTGATCGAAAGTGACGTGACCGAAAGCAGGACGGAAATGATGCAAATGCCGTGAATCCAGCGATGGAATATCTTCGGCAGCTCTTCGATGATTTTCCCTAAAGTCAAAAATACAATTGGAATTATAAAAATGACATATCTGACATCGAACAGAGGCCGGTCCAATCGCACGAAAAATAAAAACAAAAATCCAATAAGGACATGCAGCCAAAGATACAATGAAAACTTTTGACCGTGGTTGAAATCTTTCAATGATCTCAAAAAATAAATGAGCCACGAAGGCAAACCCATTCCCCAAAAAACCAACCCCATTCCGCCATTGAATGTACCGATAC
This sequence comes from Candidatus Omnitrophota bacterium, assembly GCA_023247815.1. Taxonomy (GTDB): domain Bacteria; phylum Omnitrophota; class Gorgyraeia; order Zapsychrales; family JANLHA01; genus JAHFFS01. Next base: position 2,651 of record JAHFFS010000146.1, on the reverse strand, counting down.
CTATGTCCACAAAAAATAATTGGCGGCAATTTTCTAGCAAGGTAGAAACGCACTCGCTGATAGAGTTTGAAGTGGCCCCCATCCGATCCCAATGTGACTGGGAATATAGGATTGCCCAACAAAATCCAATTGCGCAGATACCAATAACCCCCAAGCAAGACAATCACCGCGATATAACATCCCAAATGAATACGCGACATTTTCCGCAGCCCCTTGATCATAAAAATCTGCAGACTGACAACGAAAACAAGCATCGCATACTTTGTACCCGCCAATAACCCTATGGCCATGGCCGCGTTATAAAGATCATAGTGGGTGTTGGTTTTATAAAAACTGACAGCAAAATAAACCGCAAACAAAAACAACACCGCGATGATGAGATCGATATAGTTGCTTCCGGACTGGGCCAAGACAACCGGGGATAAAAAAAACAGAAATGCAATGAACACCGAGGTTCTTGCTGTGAGATTCCATTCTCGACCCAGGGCATAGAGGATAAAAACACCGAAGAGGGCCATGACGCCTTGAACACCATCGACAAATTGCTGACTGTGAAAAAATATGGCTGGCCATAAGAACAACAGCTCGGCATTGAAAGGAAAAGCGAAATGCGACCGCAACTCAAGTGGTAACATCACCCAGCGATGCTGTAGAATGGACTCATAAATCTGCGGCAGATGATAACAAAGTCCGTCGACATCTCGGTTAGGCAAAAGAAAAACAGCGGTCGCGATCCAAAGAACTGCTAAAAGAAAAATGGAAAGAATGACGAAATTCTCAAAAAAGAAAAAATTTTTTAAAAATCCTTTGATCACCCATCCATCATTGGAAAAAAACCCCCACATCGCCTCGTATTTTCTTCTTCTGCAGAAAAACGATCAACAATAGAAGCAAAGGAACAGCAACGTGGGCCGCGATAACAAACGACAGATAAAGCTGGCCTGCCAAACCCAAGACCAAGGGGACAAAAATGAGCTGGGTGATGAAAAACAATAAAACGCTGATCAACCGGTGCCGGATGGAATATGAAAATCTAAGCGAAATCCATAAATAGTGAAAAAAATGAGAAAAAAATTGATGAGCAAAAATGATATTGGGATTAGTCATCGAAATTGAAACAAATGCCGCGACCCCTCATCGAGATGGCTTCTTAAACGGTGCCAGATCAATCGTTCTTAACTGCTGCTGGGTCATAAAAACCATTGAAAAGACCGCCAGTGTGGTCAAGCCAATCGCGTATGGCAAGGCCTTGAGTATGATGGCTTGACCAAAATGCATGACCGCGATATTGAAACCAATGACACAATAGCGGATTTCCGACGTTCCAAATCGGCAAAAACTGATACGGAACTCGTTTGTCACCGCGAAATACAAAAAGGCATTGACCATGATCGAAACGGCAAGAATCAACAAAATCATCTCGAGAATTTTATACTCAAGCGGGATCAAGAAGGAATATCCTAGAAAAATGGAACAGAGAAAAATATAATCCCAAAAATGGTCCATATAGTAACCCCATTTGACGAGCCCCGTCTTACGCGCGCGGCCCACCGCCCCATCAAGCATGTCAGTGATATATTGAAGAAGGATGAAGAGATTAAAAACCCATAGCCACTGCAAATTTTCTGCCGCGCGAAAGCCACAATAAACAAGGCCTATCCCCCACAACAAAGTCAACAAGGTCAACGGAACAGTTCCCAGCCAACCAGGAACTCGGGGGACCAGCCAATTCAAAAATCGCTGCTCCCAGTTGACCAAAAGCCAATTGCCCCGCTTTTGATCACCAGCAAAATCGCTGTTTCTTAAAATCCGTGGGGGTTCAGAGCCCATACGTAATCACCTTAACAACTTCTCGCCATAATGCAGCAATTCCTTGGCCCGGCTCAAGGATTTGGATTCACTGTACGCGCGGACCAAGGGTTCGGTTCCAGAAGGACGAAGCATCAACCAGCTCTCGTCTTCGCAGATCAGTTTGGTACCGTCGAAATCCTTCACATCCACGACCTTTTTGCCTAAAAGATTTTTGATTTTACCGAATTCCCCAACGTCAAACGGTTTTTTTCCGATTTTTAGATCGCTGCGCAAATAGTGGTATCGGCCGAACTCCTCTTCCATCTCATTGATGATTTTTTTAATATTTTTCTTCTGATAGACCATCATCTCGAGCAATAACAGACCCGCGAGCGTCCCGTCGCGTTCCGGGATGTAGTCTTGAAAACCCATCCCGCCAGCCTCTTCACCACCGGCCACGATGTTTTCGCTGACCATCAAATCCGAAATGTATTTGAACCCGACCGGCGTTTCAAATAATTTCAAACCCAATTTCTTGGCAATATGATCGAGCATGGTTGTTCCGCAGATCGTCTTAACGACCCCGCCGTGGCGACCGCGATTGCGGACCAAATGCAGAATCAACAGTCCTAAAATTTTCTGCGGATGGATATATTCCCCACCTGGGGCGATTGCCGCGATCCGATCGGCGTCACCGTCCAAAACCAAACCAATCTCAAATTTCTCTTTCCTGACCCTCTCCATGATCTCACCGAGAAATTCAGCGACGGGTTCCGGTTTGAGGCCGTTGAAGTAAGGATTGATTTCAGCTCGCATCAAAGTCAAATCGATTTTTGTCCCTTTCAAAATCACTGCCATCA
>JAHFFS010000145.1 GCA_023247815.1 Candidatus Omnitrophota bacterium | reverse complement strand
TGGAAGTATGGTGATGGAACGTCCCGTACCATTCATCGCGGATTTGTGGCGGGTCAGAGCAACATGAGTCACATCATTGATTATGATGATAAGGGAGAGGTTTCTTTTGTCACGACTCGCAAATATAATTCGTCTTTTACCCAGGTGCTCGAGGAGATCAATCGTTACCGGCAGTGGTCAGTAGCTCACGAGGACGGGACCACAACCATTGTGCGCAATGCCAAGGCCGGCGAGGTCGCAGGAGGGGTGATTGACGGCCAGGCGGATAGCTGGGATCAAAGGATGCTGAATGCTGAGGGCGAGGTTGTGCTGTTTTTAGCCAACCGAAACGGTGTTTATATCGATCACTACAAACGCTCGGTGTATCATAACAGCGACGGGACCAAGACCATTATCCGTGACGCCAGAAGCGGCGAACTTGTAGGGGGTTTGATCGATGGTCAGGCGAACAGCAGGGATCAAACCACACTCGATAGTGATGGGAACACGGTTATGCTGGTTTCCTATCGCAGCGGTGTCTTCATCAATGCTTATACGCAAGAGAATCAATTTTATGATAATGGCAGTTTACGGATGGCGGTGCAACGCGGACTCATTGAGGGCACTGACGACGCGGTTAAAACTGTTTATTATACAGAAGGCCGCGGCCCGCAGGAAGTCGGGACCTTGGTCTACGCGGAATTGGCTCATCAAAATTCCGGGATGACCATTTATCGGCTTTTCTTTGATAACCTTGGATTTCTGCGCAAAGGGTCATTGGCCGCGGTTTATAACAGTCAAGGTGAGATCGTCGGAAATCGGGCCTTGCATGATCTGGAAACCCAAGAGATCAATACGTTGCTTGACATCAATCGTCAACAATATCGGTCATCAAAGATCAACCCGGACACGCTGAAAATCAGCCTTTCTCCGCTGGAATTTCTTGACAGCATTTTCTTGAGCGGAATCGTGAGTGTCAATTTCATCAATCAGGGGTGGGATGAAAAAGTCTCGGTGACCTGGATGAGTGTTGACGCGAATGTCTATCCCAATGGCTATTCTGAAATAATAACTGACATGTTGACCTATGATTTTTTGCGGGGAGATGTCTTGGCCGGAGGGACCCGGATCCTGATGGACGAGGTTTTACAGGTTGAGGATGGTGAATCAAGCAATGGTTTTACCGCTTCTCTTAATGACAACGCGCGCTTTATGCTGAACAATCAAATCCAAAATCACCTTCCGTGGATTGGCGGGGGAGCGTCGCAGATCGGATTGTCCTTGGATTTGCGGGGGCATGTGCTAGTGGAAGGTGCTCTCTTGAATGGTACGCGATTTTCATTTCGACTTAACGATAATTATTTGAATATCGATAAAGGGACCGCGGTTAAAGACGCCGTTATTTATGAAACGGACGTGGATGGTTTCACCCATACTTTTGAAGCAAAGACTTCGGGAGGAAACGCGGATTGGTCAGATTTGACCCGTGTTGAAATCAGGGATAAGGATGGTGCTCCGTATCAAGTCAAAGATGGTGTCGCGGTCCGCGACGCCAACGGGAATTTCATGATCATCAACACCGGATTCAGCTGGAAAGGCGCGGTGGGGGGAGCGCTGGCTTTTGTCGCGGTTGTCGCCATCGGTGTCGCGTTGGCTTGGGCGCTGCCGTTTTTGGCAGTTTCCGCTGGATTAGTGACTTCGCTGGTGATCTCGGGGGCCCTGACCGGTGCTGTGGTGTATTTTGATGTTGCTCAGGGTGATTGGGGCGGGGCGGTTAAACATACGGCGATTGGTTTGTTGACCACGTTGGCTTTGAGTAAGCTTGGCAGTATGGCACGATTTTTATCCAATCTGGGTTCACGTTTTGTTGCGAGGGTCGCGACAACCGTGGCCCGTTTCGCCGGTGCCGCTTCCCGATATGGGACCGCGATTACCGTAAGGGCGGGCAGCATCATCAGTTCCGCGGTGAGCAAGGTCGGTGCCGCCGCCAAATTTGTCTTTGATTTACCAGTGGTCAAGACGGTATTTATCAAGGTCGATCAATTGGCCAATATCGCGGTTCGCGTCGTTTTGAAGCCACCGCAGTTCGCGGCAAAATTGTTATCGTCGGGTAAGGAATTTCTGCAATCCATTTTTTCCGGACCCGCTGTGAATGTCACGCGTAGAATTTTTTCTCTAGGCGAGCGTTTGCGCGATTTCGTGGGTAAGATCAATAACATCCCGAAGTTGATTTCCCCCCGGATTTCGCCGGTTGTCGCCAAGACCCAATCTTTTGTTAACACTATCAACAACATCTCGCGTCCAGTGGTGTCCACTATTGTGACGGGCATCAACCGAACGGTCACGCCATTTGTTCTTCAGCATCCTAACATCGCAACCGCTGTGACCACCGGTGTTGTTACCGGGGCGGGAAACGCGGCCATCAATACCTCGTTAGCGCTTCTGAATGGCCAGGGATTCAATGCCAACGACGCGATCTTTTCTTTTCTGCAAGGTTTTGCTATGGGAGTGGCTACCGTAGGAATAGCGGCGGGTGTTGGGAAGGCCTTTAGTGCCGCCATTCCGACGACAAAATTCGTCATCAATGCCAGTCAGATCGCCAAAGGCTTTGGGATCAGCTTTGCCGCTGGATTATTGACTGACTTAGGGTTGGGGATCTATACAACCGGGGCATTACCGTCGATCAATACCCTGCTTTTCGAGACCAGCAATTATCTGAAATTATGGATGCCCTGGGCCCAGGTGCCGGAAAGCAGCTGGCTGAATAATACGGTTTTTCATTTTCTCGGCTTCGACTTCAAGGTCGGTCACTTAAGCGCTTTAACTTCTTTGATCACTGGAGCTGGGATTGGGATATTGGGCAGTCCTCTTAAAGCGGTTCAAGCCGGGGAAACGGTTCAAGGTGGTTTGATCGCCTCGGTGAATAACTTTTTAGGATTGTTGGGTTATAAGGGGCTTGCCACCATGGGAGAGTCGTGGAACACGGTCTTTCATATGATGCCGCAGTTGTTTAAGCTAGGTTTGGGATTGCAGGTGTTTGGGCTCGGCGTCAATCAGTTCACGAACCATATACCCAATTTTTTCTGGCAGGACGCGTTTCGAGGTATCTTCGGCCAATTCGGCGGCGAGTGGTATCGGGATGGAAGTGGGAATATGGTCTGGAATCCGTTTGGTGCCGAGCAGATTTTGATCAATTCCGCCGTGAGTTCGCTGTTCGCCCCGCTATTTTTTAGTGGCATGCCGCTTGGCAACGCGCTTTTAAGCTGGCTGGGGGGGAGTTTGGTCCAGCGGATTGAAGGTCTTGGCGCATCATCGGTCAATGAAATCGGAAAAGGTTTTTTAAATTTCATCAAAGGCAAAACCAGAGGAACGATCAGCGCGGTCTGGGATGAAGGAGTTGGGGAGCAGGTGATTTCTTCTTTCCTTTCTCTTTTTCCATTTATGTCGCCGACAACGGCACAGATGCTGTCGGAGTTTTTATCGCCGAGCCCGGGCGGCGCTTCCAGTGTGGTCGTTTCGAATTTTATGACCGAAACAATCGCCAAATTCGCCGAGAGTCGCTCGCGAGGGCATTTGACCATCAGCGCGGTGAGCAATCCTGCTGGTGAAAATTTGGTCGGAACCAATTTGAATTCTGTGGATTTGGTGCTGGAACGATTGGAAGTCCTTCCCGCCAATACCATGATTACGATCGTGGTTGATGGAGATCGGCAGTTTACGGTACCGGTCAGCGAACTGTTGGTGAGGATCACTTTAGCCAAACACTGGGATCATTTGCAAAATGATGTTGTTTTGCCCAGCGGCATGTTTGCGGTTGGCGGGCGGCGCTGGGGTGATATCACCGCACGTGAACGCGAACGTTTGACCATCGAACAGGTCGCGGAAATACGGCAATTTTTAAATCACCAGGTCAGTCCCATCTTTTCTGAACTGCTCAACAATCTTTATTTGACCTATCACAACCCCGTGACCAAAAGGATTGAATTGCCCGACGTCAACACCTTGGGTGAGATTGAGATAGCCCTGGCGGCCTTGACCAATCAAGTCACCATCCAGGCCGAGTATGCGCAGATCCTTGAAATGCTCGGTGTCGCCGGATTCACGATGGCTGATCTGCAAAATATCCAGATTGACGTTCAAGGTCATTTATT
>JAHFFS010000144.1 GCA_023247815.1 Candidatus Omnitrophota bacterium | reverse complement strand
CCGTCACCATCGCTATCCAAGCCATAATCCGTAAAATCATTGATCAACACAACCGGCTTTTTCGCGATCGCCGTCGGTAAAATTTCTAAGGACTCTGTTCGATCGAGATCAGAAATGGAAACGACTTCATCCTGGATCTGCGGATCAAACCCGTCCCAATAGGTTGAACGAAAAAAAGGCGACCAGCGGCTCAAGGCCAAAACCCTTTTTTCACGAGCATCAGTTGAAATGATGCACTTTAAGCTAAAATGAATATCAACCGGTCCTTGCGCGAGATAAGGCTCGAATTCCTGCGGCTCAAAATCGAATCGGACCGGCAAAATTTCAGAAGTTTTCCTTTGGGTTTCAAAAGAATAAACGCCAATATCGCTCTCAGGGATCATCGTCCCTGCCTGACTTAAGTCCGCGGAGATCTCATAAAGGCCTTTTGGAAAATCAACCATTTCAAAGTCCGCCAATAATTCAACCTGCTCGATGATCCCATCGTGATTTTCATCATGATACTTGTACTCGATTTGACCAATCGTAAATGGCGCGACCTGGCTCAAGTGGATTGACGCTCGCCTTGCTTTAATCGCCTGATCATGCAGAAAATAAGCCGTCAAACTATATAAACCTTGAATGAACAAAATCACAACTAAAAAATTCCGAAACAACGGCCAAAATGGACGGAAAAGGAACCCCAAAATGAAAGCAAGGATCCATGGGAAAATGTAATAATAAAATTTTAGAATTTTAAGCCACGCCGTTGCGCTGTTGCCTAAGGCATCTTGATAAAGTCCAATATCAAACACCAACGTTAGCAAGACCAGGCAAATCAACGTAAAAAAATAAACGCCGGCTATCTTAAAAATCAATGGCAGTCGGGATGGCCGGCTCGGCGTTAAATTTTTAACCGCCCTTTTCTTCCTTCCCATTAGAACCCTCCTACAAAAAAACCTCCCTACGGAGGTCTTTCATGACAATTTCCAAACTCAGTTCTATGAATAAAAGGCGAATAATCCGAGGAAACTTGAAGGCCTAACTAACAAGCCTAGCTAACACTTCAACGATCCGTTGGTCCACTTGATCTTTCATACTTCTTAGCGCTTCCAGCGCGCGATCCTTGGGAAAAGCAATACGATAAGGCCGGTCAGCGGTAAGAGCGTCATAAATATCTGCCACTGTCAATATCCGGACCAGAGGATGAATCTGCGTCCCTTTTAATCCGTCCGGATAACCGGTTCCATCGAGTTTTTCATGATGATGCCGAACCAAATCACATAAATTGCGCAAAGACCGGATGGGTTTGATGATCCCTTCCCCGATCTCACAATGCTTTTTCATCATATCCATTTCTTGGGCGGTGAGTGGCCCTTGCTTGACTAATACCTTGTCGGTAACTCCAATCTTTCCAATGTCATGAAGTCTGGCCGCGTCTCTTAACGTGTTGATATCATCCTGGTTCAAATTCAATTCCTCGGCCATCCGCACCACCATTTTTGAGACCCTTTCCAAATGACCACGAGAAAATGGGTCTTTGGCCTCGACGGCCAGGGCCAATGCTGCAATGGTTTCAAAATAGGTTTTTCCCGCGTTCTCATTCAATTTTGAATTTTCAATGGCGACCGCCGTTTGATTTGCTAAATTGTTCATCAGGTGAATCTCGTCGTTATTAAAAACCTCCTCGGAACGACGCCCACAAACCAAGATGATCCCGATCACATGATCGTGCAACACTAACGGCGCGCAGAGCAACGGTACTCGAAAAAGGGTCGCATGACCGCCATCTCGAGGAATTTTATCAATGATTTGCGCCTTTTTTGATTCTAAAACATCTTTAAAAATTGGATTGTCGCGACGGAATTTCAGCAATTTGGCATTGGTTAAATGCTTGCCACAAATGCTCTTCACAAACATTTCCTCCGGGATATTGTCGTTGACTAAAATGATCAATCCGATATCAGCCTGAATGGCTTCGGTGACCGTCTCCACAATAAGATTGAGAAAATTATCAATATTGTCCATTGAGATGATCCCTTCCCCCACTCTCGCAAGAACGGAATGAAGAGTTTTCTTGGCCAACTCAAGATTTCGCACATTTTCTTCTAGGGCGGCGATGATTTCGTTGAAAGATTTTGCTAAAATGGTTATCTCATTGCCGTCACCACTGCTCAACGCCCGGATTTGGTCGGGACCTAAGATCTCCTCGAGGGCTTGCCGATTTTCTTTTGTGATATCAATGATTTTTCCAATCATTGAACGCATGGCAATATACCCTACTGCGACACCCAAAACCATAAAAAATAAAGTCAGGCTTAAATTGCTTTCCGTAATATCAATTCGTCCGATTTCGCGCAGCTGCATATACAAAAAGTAAAGGACGCTGACCGGAATGATGGACATGAGAAAATAGAGGACCGTCATCTTGCGTAAGATCGACGAATTCTCAAATGAGGTGAGACGTATTTTGAGTGCCATGCTCTTTTTTGCCTCTCCAATCAATAGTTATAAACAATTATACCATAGAAAGTTATGAAAAAAAGGGGGTTGTAAAAAATAATTGCGGCTCGAATTTCTCCGACTTAAACTTGCTGATCCGTAGAAACATTGTTTCTTCGGTGAGACTTCTCCGCTTTTTTGCTTCGCAAAAAAACGGAGAGGGTGAGATTTGAACTCACGATCCCGCAGAACGGGATAACGGTTTTCAAGACCGCCGCATTCAACCACTCTGCCACCTCTCCAACAAAATGCATCAAATTGTCACGACATCTCACTCCGTCTGCAAATAAGCGCAGTATAGAATGTGCCGCTTCCAAAATTTTATTATCCAGAGATGCGGCCAACCACTCTGCCACCTCTCCAACAAATTAAAGGTTTAACCGTCCCCCAAGATTTACTTCAAAGAAATGTAATTCAGAATGTGCAGATTTCCTCTTTAAACGGGGACAGTCCCTAAAGGGACAGCCCCCTTTGTCCAACCACTTTGCCCCTCACCGCGGCCAGGGGATTTTATGATATAAAAACTGATAGTGCGCTATGCCGGCCTCTCTAAAACGTTGAAAAAATTCCGCAAATACAAAGTTCGAATAACTCATGCCAAGGAGTGCGGCAATGATCAACAAATTCGCGATATAAATCAGCCCCATGGAAAAAAAGTAATGCGCTTTGATGACATTGCTATCGGCATCATAAATCGTTCTTGCTGACAGAACAACATGCATGGCCAGTGTGAATCCAAACAAAAAGACCATATAACGCTCAATCCCGCGGACCGTTGTAAATTGAGTTAACAAAAAAAGAATGCTCAACACTAAAAACGGGATGACGGGAAAGGCCAAAGGAACAATTAGCGATAACCCTTCCGAAAAGCTAAAGATTTCCGAGAAGACTTTATGACCAATATCATAAACCCCCTTCAACGCGAATAAAAAAATATAGAAAATGACGTAGGCCAGCATACCGCTGCAAATCAAAGGATACAATTTACCCAAATTTTCAAGTTCCATCCAAAAACTGACGGTCAAGGCATAAATAGCAGGCAGCAATAAAATTCCGACCAAAAATTTTATCATCGAAAGTATTCCTTGCCCCATTTCCCTCTCCTTTTAAGTCCGGCTGATTTTTTCTTTGCCCCCCATAAAGGGGCGCAAGACCTTGGGAATGACAACGTCTCCGGCGCTGGTCTGATAATTCTCTAAAAGTGCGACAAATGTTCTTGCCAAGGCCAAACCAGAACCATTGAGAGTATGCAGATAGTTTGGTTTCTTCATATTTTTGCCTTTATAACGAATCTGACAGCGACGGGCTTGAAAATCTTCAAAATTAGAACAACTGGAAACTTCCAGCCATTGCTTAACGCCCGGGGCATAAACTTCCAGATCATAACATTTCGCTGCGGCAAAACTCAAATCACCGGTCGCCAATTCGATCACCCGATAAGGCAATTCCAGCAATTGCAAAATCTTCTCGGCATGACCAACCAGAGTCTCCAATTCGGCGTAAGAATCCTCGGGCTTAACAAATTTGACAAGTTCGACTTTATCAAACTGATGCACGCGAATGAGCCCCCGGGTCTCCTTACCGTAAGAACCCGCTTCTTTGCGAAAACATGCGGTGTAACCCGTGTAGTAAATCGGTAGATCTTCCTCTTTTAA
>JAHFFS010000143.1 GCA_023247815.1 Candidatus Omnitrophota bacterium | reverse complement strand
CCGCCAGTCCAGTGAAATTGGGACCCGACAACATCCCGTCACGGGAGATGTCGGTGTAAATGAGATATTTGACCCCGGCTTTCTCTAAACTTTTGGCAAGATCAGTCCCTTTGACGTTTGAAACCGATGTCCAGCCGTGTTGGGCAGCCATTCCGTTTTGACAATCAATACTGACGGCGAGCTGGTCTTTAAATTTTTTGAGCGCGGATTTCAGAAAGGCTTGGTCCTCAATGGCCTTGGTCCCTAAAACCACCCTTTTGATCCCGGATTGAATCAATTTTTCAATGATTTCAAGCGAACGGATCCCTCCACCAACTTGGATGGGGACCTTTATTTTTTGGGCCATATCGACGATGATCGAGAGATTTTTCATCTCACCGGTCTGTGCGCCGTCCAAATCCACGACGTGCAGCCATTCTGCCCCCTGTTGGACCCAGTGTTTGGCCATTGATAAAGGGTCCTGGGAATATTCGCTTTTTTGTGAGAACTGTCCTTGTCTGAGACGAACCACTTTTCCGTCTTTGATATCGATGGCCGGAAATAGGATCATAGGGATAACGCGTTGAAATTTTGGAGGATTTGCAAGCCAACCGACTGACTTTTTTCCGGGTGGAATTGGACCCCAAATATTTGGTTTTGCCAAATCGCGGAGGTGAATTCGCCGCCATATTCCGTCGTCGCTGCCGTGATTTTTTGAAGAGCTGGTTTGACGTAGAAGGAATGACAGAAATACACTTCACTCAAATTTTTGATGTCCTTAAACAGCGGACAGTTTTTTTGTGTCAATTGCAGTTGGTTCCAACCCATGTGAGGCACTTTCAACTGCTTGAACCGAGCAACGATGCCAGGCAGAATATTGAGTCCTTTGATTTCTCCCCCTTCAAAACTTTTCTCGAAGAGCAACTGCAAGCCTAGGCAAATGCCCAAAAAAGGTTTGTGTTCGGAAATGGCAGCCTTAATGACTGGGATGAGTTTGAGTTCTTGCAGGCGCTCCATGGCAGGTTTGCTGGCCCCAACTCCAGGCAGGACAATTTTTTGAGCACTTTCAATTTCCTCAGGATCTTGGGTGATGAAGCTTCGGGCCCCCACTTTTTCAAAGGCCTTTTGAACGCTTCTTAAATTTCCCATTCCATAGTCGATGATGGCAATCATTTTTAATCAATGATCCCCTTCGTTGACGGAACCGTACCTTTGCGACGCGGGTCGATTTGGGTGGCTTGATCTAAGGCGAGACCAAAGGATTTGAAAATGGTTTCTAAGTTGGTGTGCAGATCGTCGCTCAAGTTGAAGCAATGCACGTTGATGGTGGCCCCCAGGTTGTGCGCGAACGATTCAAGAAAATGTTCAAGGTCGCTCATCGCGTAACCATCCTGCGGCTTCGTCGCTGACGCTTTTTTGTCTGCCATCAGTCGAAAATAACCGCGGCCACTCAAATCAATGACGAAACGGCTGACTGTCGATTCCATCGGCGCGTAAGCCCAGCCAAAACGGCGGATTCCGGCTTTTTCATCCAAGGCTTTTTTAAACGCTTTACCTAAGACAATCCCGATATCTTCGTTGGTGTGGTGGATGTCGATGTTGGTGTCGGCCTTAACGACTTTCAAATCCAAATCAAAATGGCCATGAAAAGCAAACAGTTCCAGCATATGGTCCAATAGTCCGATGGGTGTTTTGATTTTGGTCTTACCAGTCCCGTCGACATTGATGGTGACTTTGATTTGCGTCTCTTTGCTTTTTCGTTCGATGGTGGCTTTGCGGTCGGCCATGAGGTTATCCTTTCTTATCATTGAAACGGATATGGATAGAATCCGAATGTTTTTTGAGCCCTTCAATCATGGCTACTTTTTCAATCGGTCCTTGCAAACGTTCCAGGGCTTTTCGGGAATAGGAAATGACGTGGGCGGTTTTCATAAAGTCTGATACGCTCAATCCCGAAAAGAAACGCGCGGTCCCTAAGGTTGGCAGGACATGACTTGGGCCTGCTGCGTAATCACCCAACGCCGTCGGGCTGTATGGTCCTAAGAAAATCGCTGCCGCGTTTCTAATTTTTTTTGCGATGATGGCAGGTGTGTTCGTCAAGATCTGCAAGTGTTCGGGGGCGATTTTGTTCGCGATATCAACGGCCTCATCCATATTTTTGACGTAAATGCAGTAGCCGTTGGCGACCCGTTTCCGGACCTGTTTGAGCAATTGTTTGGAGGTGGTGATCAAAATGGACAGTCCACCCAAATGTTCCATCTGCGCTTCCAAATCGGCAATGACGTATTCCGGATCGCTGGTGCGATTGGCAATCACGACCAGTTCCGTCGGGCCCGCGAGCATGTCGATGTCAACGTAGCCAAACAATTGTCTCTTCGCCTCGGTCAGATACATGTTTCCGGGTCCGATGATTTTATCCACCTTGGGGATTGTTTTCGTGCCAAAGGCCAACGCGGCCGCGGCCTGCGCCCCGCCGATTTTATAGATTTCATTGACGGAAAGCAGGTTAGCAACCGCCAGGATATAGGGATTGATGTGCCCTTCAACATCGGGCGGGGTCGCGATCACGACCCGTTTGACACCCGCGACTTTCGCGGGGATCGCGGTCATGTAGACTGAAGACACCAAAGGCGCTGTTCCAGCCGGAACGTAAATCCCCACCGAATCCAAGGGGAGAATGTTTTCTTTCAGCATGATCCCTTCTTCATTCCTGATCCGGCAGGGTTTCTGAATTTGCTTTTTGTAAAATGTGGTGACGTTGTTGATGATGATTTTTAAGTCAGCAATAAAGTCGCTGGTGATGTTTTGAAAAGCGCCGCTGATCTCATTTTCAGCGACCAAAAGGTCCTTGAGTTGGAATTTTTTTGTATCAAATCGCCGGGTGTATTTGATCACCGCCTCATCGCCATTGCTTCGTACGTCGTCAATGATGCCTTTGACTTTTTCCTCAACACGACGTTTGCGCACGTAGAGATTGCGGTCATACAATTTTTGTATGGAGGTGCTGTTGGGTCTTAGAATTTTCATGTTTTTAAGCTGTTAATTTCTTTTTGATCAATCCGGTTGCCGTAGAAAGTGCCTTATCCAAATTTTGGGAATTCTTACTGCCGGCCTGCGCCATCTGTGGTCGTCCGCCGCCGCTGCCATCCATGATCGGCGCTATGGCCTGGATGATGTCATTCGCGTTGATTCCCTTGCCGACCAAGTTTTCACTGACGACCGTTAGAATGGAAGCATCGTTTCCTGATTTGGCCCCTAAAAGGATAACATGAGATTGATACTTTTGTTTGATCAGATCGGAAATTTTTCGTAAAGAGGCGATGTCAGCATTTTCGAAACGATGAGTGATGATTTTTGTCCGCCCAATGGTTTCTGCTTTTTTAAAAATCGCGTCGAGCTGCTGGATCATCTCCTGAAGCCGAAATTTTTCCAGTTCCGATTCGAGTTCCTTGACTTTTTTGACTTGTTGATCGATCCGTGTGAGCAAATCCTTACGGTCGGCTTTGAGCAATTTAGCCATCAATGTCAGTTGCTGTTCATCTGTTTTGACATCCGCTAAAGCTGAGAATCCAGTATTTGCTTCGAGTCGGCGAATGCCCTGGGCGATGGCACTTTCTCCAATGATTTTAAACAATCCAATCTGCCCGGTCATATCCAAATGGGTCCCACCGCAGAATTCTTTAGAATAGCCGTTTCCAACAGTAACGACCCGCACGGTTTTTCCGTATTTTTCAGCGAAGAAAGCCAATGCCCCTTGCTGTTTGGCTTGTTCCAACGACATCACTTCCTTTTTTACTTGATCGGAATCTAAAATCCATTCGTTCACTTGATTTTCGATTCTTTGAATTTCTTCAGGACGCAGCGCTCCGGGATTGGTAAAATCAAAACGTAAACGGTCCTCAGCGACCAGCGAACCCTGCTGTTGGACATGAGCCCCTAAAATTTTTCGCAACGCTGCCTGGAGTAAATGGGTGGCGGTATGGTTACGCATAATGCTCTTTCGCCGTTTTTCATTGATCTCAGCGTGCAAAGTGTCGCCAGTTTTGAGCGTCCCTTTTTCAATGAGCGCGGTATGAAGATAAACGTCATCGGATTTTTGGGTGTCGCTTACGACGATCCGTTGATTTTGAGTGAGTAGCTCGCCACTATCTCCAATCTGTCCA
>JAHFFS010000142.1 GCA_023247815.1 Candidatus Omnitrophota bacterium | reverse complement strand
TTGGTAGCAACCAAGGATTGAAGACCAAAGAATTTATCAAAATCCTGATTGACGAGATTGCAGTGCCCATTGTCGTCGACGCTGGGATAGGAACCCCTTCCCAGGCGGCAGAGGCCATGGAAATGGGTGCTGACGCGGTTTTAGCCAATACCGCCGTTGCCACCGCAAGAAACCCTGCCCAACTGGCACAGGCCTTCTCAATGGCGGTGGCAGCCGGACGACTGGCCTACTTAAGCCAAGTATCAGATAAAAAAGGTGTTGCCTCAGCCTCTTCTCCATTAACTGGTTTTCTTTACGATTAAGCGCGGCCCTGAATCTCATCCAGAAAATCCAAAAAATGAGAAAATGAAATGACTTTTGATTTAGAACGCATCAAAACCATCCTCAGCGACCCTTCACCCAACCATATGGAACGGCTCGCTGAAGGGGCACGGGCGATCACCCGTCAATATTTTGGCCGCACTATATCGCTTTATGCTCCCTTGTATCTTTCCAACTATTGCAGCAGTCACTGCACCTATTGCGGATTCAACAGCAAAAACCGGATCAAACGCCTGCGCCTGACACCTGAGCAAATGGCCATCGAGATGCAAAAGGTGGCCGCGACCGGAATCGAAAACATTTTACTTTTGACCGGTGAATCTTATCAAGCCACTCCGGTTACTTATCTGAAAGAGGCGGTTGCCGTTGCTAAACAATATTTCACCAGCATCAGCTTAGAAGTTCACCCGATGGACGTCGAGGAATATCAAGAACTGTACCAAAATGGTGTCGATGGAATTGCCGTCTATCAAGAAACCTATGACCGCGAACGCTACAAAGAGGTCCATGTCTCCGGGAAAAAGAGTGATTATGATTTTCGCGTCAAGACACCAGAACGGGCAGCACAGGCTGGATTGCGGATGATCTCGTTAGGGATTTTATTGGGGCTCGGACCGCTTGAAGAAGACCTCAATGAACTTTATCAGCACTTGCGTTTTCTTGAAAAAAATTATCCCGGAGTGGAATACAGCGTCTCGTTCCCTCGGCTAAGAAAAATCAAAGGCCGTGAGTTTGCCATCTGTGATGTTTCCGACGTAACACTGATCAAGATCATCTGCCTGACCCGCATCCTATTTCCCCGGGTGGGGATCAATTTATCGACGAGAGAAAATGCGCGGATCCGCGACCATGCCTTGGAACTAGGAATCACCCGGATGTCAGCCGGGTCCAACACCGCCGTCGGAGGTTACGCCATTGAAGACCCTGATGAACAGGAACCACAATTTGATATTGAAGATACCCGTTCGGTTGATGAGATCATCCAATTGCTGAAAAAACGCGACTTTGATCCCATCCTCACCGACTGGCGTCCGATTAAAAATGAAACCGTCTAACCAACCTCCGGGGTTGAACTCCCGGGGTTCAACCCCGGGGGTTGGTTCTAAAAAAATGACCAACAAACTGCAAGAAGGTCTTCTTCGCTATCTCAGTGAAGACCAACTCAAAATCATTCAATCAAAAAAAATCGGCATCGGCGGAGCTGGGGGCTTAGGGTCCAACTGTGCCATGATTTTAGTCCGCACCGGGTTTGAGCATTTCGAAATCCTCGATCAAGACGTGATTGATGCCAGCAACCTTAACCGGCAGCAGTATTTCCCAGAAGAAATCGGCCTTGCAAAAGTCCACACCCTTAAAAAACGGCTGCAACAAATCAACCCGGAATTGGACATGACAATCCATCAAGTTCAATGGAAGCCAGAGACCGGCGAACGCTACTTCAAAGATTGCGATTTTATTATTGAGGCCTTTGATCAGGCCGACTGGAAATTCAAATTCGTGGACCACTATCAACCGTCGGAGAAACCCATTATCAGCGGCAACGGCATGGCTGGACTTTTGGAAAAAAAGCCCATGACCATACGCAAACTCGGCAATGTCTACTTCGTCGGTGATGGTTCAACAGACTCTGCTTCAGGACACCCTCCCATGGCGCCCCGCGTCACCCAATGTGCCGCCATGATGGCGGAAATCATTCTCGATCTTACTTGCAAGGGGCAATCCCCACTTTAATTATACATCTTCTAATTTCTTACGCAGTGCTTTAAGTGGCACTGTATTTCCTTCGCCGATCTCCTTTTTGGCGATTCTGATCCTTTTTAAACATTTTTTGTCAGATAGAATTTCTAAAGTTTCCATGAGTGACTCATAGTCATCCACACTCATCATCACCACAACCGGTTTAGCTCTTTTAACAACGATATAGCGATCAAATTTTTCATCAATCCTTTCGATCACTCGAGGTAATTCCAGCCTCAACTCTCTTAACGTAATTGTTTTTACCATACTCTTAACCATAGGGAAAATTCTCCATATTTATCTGCTTTCTATTCGAGTTATTGGAATAATTTCTGCCCCAAGCTGATGTGTATAGGATCTGTGTAGTTGTTCGTTTATTTTGAGATGACCATCAATATCACCTTTATTAGTTCTTAGTCTCACATTCCAATTTGCACTTTCAAGATCATTTTCGAAACACACCCATTTGATTTTTGTTTCTGGAGCATTTTCAAGAATATACTTTATAATCTCGTCTCTAGGATCCTGAGAGCAAAAATTCATCTCTTCAATTATGCAGTCTTCGCCTGCTTTAAGGTGACTAATGATTTCCGACCATTTCGTATTGCCTCTAATGTCTTTACCAATACCTTCAAAAATTTTAGTACCCGTCTTTTGTCGCAACACCTCTGAATAATGGGTTTTTCCTGAACCACACAAGCCTATTATGAATGTGATTTTTGCCATTTGTATATTATTCTTACTGCCTAACTATTATTGTACGAATTCCTCTGAGTTGAATAACGCATAAGCTTTAACTCAGAAATATTATCATACCAATCGAAACTTAACAAATTCATAAAAAATCAACTTTTGAAAATAGGTGCTGTCAAAACTTTTACATAAACTTTTCATTGGCAACTCTGGCTGGCCTTTTGAGGACGTCGCGAGGACGAGCGGGCACGGTTCCCCCGCCAAGGCGGGGGAGAGCGAGGACGAGAGTCGAGCGCAGCCCCACCACGCTGGGGTGGGGCAAGCGTTCCGAAAAAGGCCCGTCAGAGTTGCCGGCACGGGAGATCTGCTCAAAAAAAAGGGACAAGCGTGAAAGCTTGTCCCTTTTTCCATTAGCACTTAACAACGATGAATTACTCCCGAAACTCGGCAAAGAGATCGGTGCTCAAATAACGCTCGCCCGTGCTGGGGATGATAACGACAATGAGCTTGCCCTTATTCTCCGGCCGTTTGGCAACGTCGATAGCAGCCTTGACCGCGGCCCCCGATGAAATCCCGCAAAGGATCCCCTCTTCTCTGATCATCCGCTTGGCATAAAGAAACGCCTCATCATTGTCAACTTGGATGATCTCATCGATGATTTTAGAATTGAGGATGCTGGGAACAAATCCAGCGCCAATGCCTTGGATCTTATGCGGACCAGGTTTCCCTCCGGAAAGGACCGGAGAACCCTTTGGCTCAACAGCGATGGCTTTAAAATCCGGCTTAAGTTCGGTGATGACCTCCGCGACACCCGTAATCGTTCCGCCAGTTCCGACCCCCGAAATCAAGATATCCACTTTGCCAGCGGTATCCCGCCAAATTTCTTCAGCCGTGGTCTCCCGATGAATTTCTGGGTTGGCTGGATTATCAAATTGCTGAGGAATGAAATATTTGCTGTCCGCCGCTGCTAATTCCTTGGCCTTGCTAATCGCCCCTTTCATACCTTCCGCTCCCGGTGTCAGAACCAGATTAGCACCCAGGGCCTTCAGCAACGCGCGCCGTTCCAAACTCATGGTCTCCGGCATGGTCAAGGTCAATTTGTATCCCTTCACCGCGCAGACAAAAGCCAGAGCAATTCCGGTATTACCAGAAGTCGGCTCCAAAATCACGGTCTTATCATTGATTTTTCCATCCCGTTCGGCCGCCCGAATCATGCTAAAACCAATACGGTCCTTGACCGATCCCAACGGATTAAAAAATTCCAATTTGCAAACCACATCGGCAACGCAACCTTGGGTCACCTTATTCAACCTCACCAAAGGGGTATTGCCAATCAGTTCCGTTATGTCTTTAGCGATCTTCATTTGACTCTGAGTCGCGGTTGTTGTCATGCTGTCCTCCCTCATTTAAACGATTGATGTTAACTATTTTTCTTTTTCTTTTCCA
>JAHFFS010000141.1 GCA_023247815.1 Candidatus Omnitrophota bacterium | reverse complement strand
GGAATTTTCCGCCGAAGAAAATGTGATGCTGCCGGGGTTGGTTTATCAGGACGCGAAGAAGGCCGACACCAAAAATAAGGCCAATCAACTTTTGGAACGGGTGGGGTTACAGAAGCGTGTGCGGCATAAACCGAGTGAACTTTCCGGTGGGGAACAGCAACGGGTCGCGATTGCCCGGGCCTTGATCAATGATCCGGAAATTATTTTTTGCGATGAGCCAACGGGAAATTTGGATTCGGAAAATGGCGAGCAGATCATCAATTTGCTTTTGGAATTCAATCAACGGAACCGGCAAACGCTGGTGATTGTGACTCATGATGAGAATATGGCGGAACGCTGCCATCGGGTGATTCATATGCGGGATGGGGTTTTAAGTGAAAAATGAATAGTGAAAAGTGAAGAGGGAAAGGAAACATGATATGAAAGTTTATGTGAATGGTGAATTTTTTTATAAGGCCGATGCTAAGGTGTCGGTGTTTGATCATGGTTTTCTCTATGGTGACGGGGCCTTTGAAGGGATCCGTTCTTACGGGGGATTGGTGTTTAAACTTGAGGAACATATCGAACGTCTTTACGAGACCGCGCATACTTTGATGATCAATATCCCTTTAACCAAGAAGCAAATGATCGACGCGATTTTGGACACGTTGAAGAAAAATCAGTTGAAAGACGCATATATCCGCGTCATCGTGTCCCGCGGAGAAGGGGATTTGGGGCTTGACCCGAAAAAATGTTTTGGCAAACCCAGTATCATTATCATCACTGATAAGATCAGCCTTTATCCGCAGAGTTACTATGAGAACGGAATGGAGATCATTACGGTCCCGACGGTGCGTAACCTTCCCGAAGCGCTCAATCCGCAGTTGAAATCGTTGAATTATTTGAATAACATCTTAGCCAAGATCGAGGCCTCGAACAGCGGCTATTCTGAAGCGATCATGCTGGACTCGCAAGGTTTTGTGGCGGAGTGCACCGGAGACAATATCTTCATTGTAAAAAAGGGTGAATTGTTCACGCCCGCGCAGGGACGACTGCGGGGGATCACCAGAGAAGTTGTGATCCAATTGGCGAAATCGAATAAGAATCCTGTTTACGAATGTCAGATGACTCGCCATGAGGTTTACAATGCGGATGAATGTTTTTTGACGGGTACCGCGGCCGAGATCATTCCGGTGGTGAAAGTGGACGGCCGGTTGGTCGGCGACGGAAAGCCCGGAGCTTTGACCAAAAAAATGATGAAGCAATTCCATTCAACGACCAGGGAAAATGGCGTGCGGATTCCCTAGCACTAAGAGGTAGAGCATGAAGTGCGATTTGTGTCAGAAAAAAGCAACGGTCCATTTGACGGAAATCATTGATCATCAGATCGTTGAACTGCATTTGTGCGAGGACTGCGCTCGGGAGAAAAGCGCGCAGATGGAGCAGCAGTTCGGCCTCGCGGATCTTTTGGCCGGGTTGTCCGATTTCGGAAGTCAGATCAAAGATCAGGAAAAAGAGAAAATTGTTTGTCCTAACTGCGCAATGAGTTATGATGATTTTAAAAAATTCGGGCGGCTTGGCTGCGGAGATTGTTACACGGCATTTAAAACCCATCTTTCGGTTTTGCTGAAAAAAATCCATGGGGCCAATTATCATCACGGGAAGACACCAGGTCTAGAGACGCCGTCGAAGAATGAGGGGCAGAACCCGCAGAATCCCCCTCAAAAACCATTGGATGTTTTGAAAGCGCAGTTGCAGAACGCTATTCAGGAAGAAAATTTTGAAAAGGCCGCTGGCCTGCGCGATAAAATTCGGACGTTAGAAAAAGAGGTTTAAGGAAAATTATGGAACTTGATGATCTGCTCAAACAACCCGGGGAATGGTTGAAAGGCAGTGGGCCTTACTCGAACATTGTGATGTCCTCACGCATCCGTTTGGCCAGAAATCTTGAGAAGGCGGCTTTTCCTAACCGTGCCACACGCAAAGCCCTCGTTGAGATTTTAGAAACGGTGATGGCCGCGATCCGCACCATCGATTATTTCAAATCATCAACGCTGTTTAAGGTCCATGAATTGGATAACATCGATAAACAATTTTTGATTGAACGGCATTTGATGAGCCATGAACATGCCAACAGTGTTGAAGGCAAGGGGTTGATCGTGTCTGCCGAGGAAGTGCTTTCGGTCATGGTCAATGAAGAGGATCATTTGCGGATCCAAGTGTTGCAGTCGGGTCTGAATTTACAGGAGACCTGGAATATCATCGACACGATTGATAGCAAACTGTCTGGCAAACTCAAATTCGCTTTTTTGCCTGGTTGGGGATATTTGACTGCCTGTCCGACGAACACCGGAACGGCGATGCGCGGTTCGGTCATGTTGCATCTTCCGGCCTTGGTGATGACCAAACAGATCACCAAAGTCTTGAACGCCATCGCGAAATTGAGTTTCGCGACCAGAGGGTTTTACGGCGAAGGGACGCAATCGAAAGGAAATTTTTATCAGATTTCCAATCAAGTTTCTTTGGGGCACTCGGAAGAGGACATCATCCACAATATCAATGGATTGATCAAGCAGGTTGTCGACCAGGAAGAGCAGGCCCGTCAGGCCCTGGTTGTGCAGAACAAGGCGATGCTGGAGGATAAAATTTTTCGTTCTTTAGGGGTTCTCATTAACGCCCGGATCATTTCCAGCCAGGAGACGATCGAACTTTTATCAATGGTGCGGTTAGGCGTTGATTTGGATATCGTCAAGGATATCGACCGCAAAACCATCAATGAACTTTTTATTATGATCCAGCCCGCGCATTTGCAGAAGCTGGAAGGGAAAAAACTTTCATCCGCGGCACGGGATACAAAAAGAGCTAGTCTCATCCGAGAAAGGTTAGGAGGTTCTCATGTTTAATAGATTTACGGAACGAGCCAGAAAAGTCATTGTCTACGCTAAAGAAGAAGCCCGACGGTTTAATCATGATTATATCGGGACCGAACATCTTTTACTTGGGTTGATCCGTGAGGGGGAAGGGGTCGCTGCCGCGGTGTTGCAAAAGCTAGGTCTTGATTTAGAAACGATCCGTATTGAAGTTGAAAAGCTGGTGCAGCCCGGCCCGCAAACGCAAGTGTTGGGCGACATTCCATTTACCCCGCGTTCGAAAAAAGCCCTTGAACTTTCCGCCGAGGAAGCACGGGCCCTGGGTCACAATTATATCGGCACCGAGCATCTTTTGTTGGGGCTGGTCAAAGAAGGTGAAGGCATGGCCTACCGGGTGCTTTTGAATTTGGGCCTAGATCTGGGCAAACTGCGCAATGAAGTCATGGAATTGTTGGGTTCGGGGATCCCGGGATTCGGCAGTCAGGAACCGGTGAAGACCGGCAAAACTCCGGCGATCGACGCCTATGGTCGGAATTTGAATAAATTGGCCAGAGACGGCAAACTTGATCCGGTGATCGGCCGAAAAGATGAGATCGAACGCATTGTTCAAATCCTCAGCCGTCGGACAAAAAATAATCCGGTTCTTTTAGGTGAGGCCGGGGTCGGCAAGACCGCTATTGTGGAAGGTCTGGCCCAGCTCATTGTTCAGGGCGATGTTCCAGAGATTTTACGGGAGAAAAATATCGTGGTCCTTGATTTGGCGCTGATGATTGCTGGGACCAAATACCGCGGTCAATTCGAAGAACGGATCAAGGCGATCATGGATGAGATCAAACGGTCGGGAAAGATCGTGCTTTTCATTGATGAGTTGCATACCCTCGTTGGTGCTGGGGCGGCCGAAGGTGCTATTGATGCCGCGAATATCTTAAAACCCGCTTTGGCCCGAGGAGAAATCCAGTGCATCGGTGCGACAACGTTGGATGAATACCGCAAGCACATTGAAAAGGACGCGGCGTTGGAGCGACGATTCCAAACGATCATGGTCGATCCTCCATCAGTCGAAGAGGCGATTCAAATTTTGAAGGGCTTGCGTGATAAGTATGAGGCCCATCATCGGGTGAAGTTTTCAGATGAGGCGATTGAAGCGGCGGTAAAGTTGTCGGAGCGTTATATTTCTGGACGGGCTTTGCCGGATAAGGCGGTTGATATCTTGGATGAAGCTGGTTCTCGTGCCCGTTTGCAGGCGATGGTGGTCCCGGATGAGATTAAGGAGTTGGAAAACAGCATTGAACAGTTGAAGAAGGAAAAGGAAGCGTTCATCAAGAGTCAGAATTTTGAAAAGGCCGCGAAAATGCGAGATGACGAACGCGCGGTCCGTGATCAGTT
>JAHFFS010000140.1 GCA_023247815.1 Candidatus Omnitrophota bacterium | reverse complement strand
CGAACATATTCAAGCTTTGCGTGTCAATGAGGCCATTGAATCAACATTGCAGCTCATTCGTGTGGTGAACAAATATTTGGAGCAGCAAGCCCCGTGGAAAGTCGCGAAGAGTGATTTACCGACCGCCGGGACGATCCTTTACACGGCAACCGAGGCGTTACGTATCAGTACGGTTCATCTCTTTGCGGTGATGCCGCAAAAGACCAGGGATGTCCTGAAGATTTTAGGATGTGAAGATCTTAACCTTAAGTGGGGACTGTTAAAGCCAGGAACGCAGTTACCGTCCCACGAAGCATTGTTTCCCCGTATCGAAGACGAGACTTAGGAGCGGCCATGACTCAACCCACGATTTGTTGGTCCAATGGTTCGATTAAAATCATTGATCAAACCAAGCTACCGAATAAATTCCAATATTTGATTTGCCGAGATGTGAAGACCCTTTGGCTCGCGATCCGTCGTCTCAGCGTGCGCGGGGCACCAGCGTTAGGGGTCGCTGCTGGATTTGGCGTCCTGCTTGGCTGCAAAGATTTTCTCGGAAACGATCGGCCGAAATTTCAACAGCATGTTAAGAAGGTCTGCGATTATATAGCGACGTCGCGTCCCACCGCGGTCAATTTGTTTTATGTTTTAGCTGAGATGAAAAAGGTCGTGGATGAAAATCCTCTGGCAACGGTTAAGGACTTAAAAGCGTTGTTGGAAAAGAAAGCATTTGCCTTTTATGAAGAAGATCGCCGCGTTTGCCGCAAGATCGGTGACTTTGGCCAAGCCTTGATCCATTCCGGCGATAAAGTGATGACGGTCTGCAATGCTGGCGCGTTAGCGACGGTTGATTATGGAACAGCTTTAGGGGTCATGTACAGTGCCAAGCGAAAGGGGAAGGTCTTTGAAGTTTATAGTTGTGAGACCCGCCCGCTTTTGCAAGGAGCGCGATTAACGACCTGGGAATTGCTTCGGGATAAGATCAAGACCACACTGATTTGCGATAATATGGCGGCGACACTCATGAAACAGGGCAAAGTTGACGCTGTTTTTGCTGGGGCTGACCGGATCGCGGCCAATGGCGACACCGCCAACAAAATCGGGACCTACAATTTGGCGGTCCTTGCCAAACATCACGGGATTCCATTTTACATTGCCGCGCCCAAATCGACCTTTGATTTGAAGATCCGATCCGGAAAAGACATTCCGATCGAACAGCGTCGGGCAGAGGAAGTCCGAGGGTTTTATGGCAAAGCAACAGCCCCAAAAAATGTTGGGGTCTATAACCCGGCCTTTGACGTTACCGACCATCAGCTGATCACAGCGATCATCACCGAATACGGTATTATCAGATCGCCATCAGCGAAGAATATTAAAAAAGCATTGCGTTAATGGGGACAGTCCCTAAAGGGACAGCCCCCAAGTCCCTCAAATTCATGAAACTCTCACAAATTGGCGAATTTGGATTGATCAAAGAAATTCAAAAGGGGATCCGTTTGTCTCCCCGAGTCATCAAAGGCATTGGCGATGATGCAGCGGTGATCAGATCAAGAGTTGGGAAGAATCTTTTAGTGACGACGGACATGATGGCCGAGGGTGTGCATTTTACCACAGCCATGGATCCGCTCGCCATTGGCCATAAGGCCTTGGCAACGAATATCAGTGATATTGCCGCGATGGGGGGAACCCCGACCTGCGCGGTCATTGCCTTTGGCGCGCCGTCAGGAATCGAACTCAAGCAGGTGACGGATGTTTTTCAAGGGATCAAAAATACAGCACGGCGTTTTAAGATCGACGTGGTGGGAGGGGACACGATCAAGACCAACCGGATCGTGATCAACATCACTTTGTTAGGGGAAGCCTTTCCGCAACAGCTCGTTTATCGTTCGGGTGCCAAGCCGGGAGATGTCATTTTTGTGACGGGCGCTTTAGGAGATTCGTTAAAGAGTGGCCGGCATCTTAAGTTCGTTCCCCGATTAAAGGAATCACAATATTTGGTGAAGAATTGGAAACCTTCGTCGATGATTGATATTTCTGACGGCCTTGTCGCGGATTTGGGGCATATCTTGGAAATGAGTCAGGTGGGAGCGGTCCTTGAAGAAGGGTTGATCCCTTGTCAGGGACAGGCCTCGTTGACACAGGCCCTTTATGACGGAGAAGATTATGAACTGCTCTTTACGTTACCGAGGGTTCAGGCCCGGCGGATGTTAAGCAAGCCGCAAGCAGGGTTTTCATTTTATCCGATTGGAGAAATCCTTACGTCCAAGGAAAATTTCTTGCTACAGAAAAGAAATGGTCGACGTCAGATATTGAACAGGAAAGGGTTTGAGCATTTTAAGTGAAGGATTTTTTTCAATATGAAACCTATACAAGTATCATCAAACAGCGAGGAGCAAACCAAGCAGTGGGCGCAAAATTTGGCGGCCGTGTTAAAGCCCTCTTCGATCATTTGTCTTTACGGTGAATTGGGGACGGGTAAGACGACCTTTGTCAAAGGGTTGGCCCAGGGATTAAAGATTGTACCGGAAAAGGTCAACAGCCCTACTTTTGTTTTGATGAATGTTTATGAAGGGCGACTGCCGATTTATCATTTCGATTTTTATCGGCTGGAAGAGATCAAGGAAATTGAACGGTTGGGGTATGAAGAATTTTTTTATGGCGAAGGGGTGGCCGTGGTCGAATGGGCAGGCCGTTTGAAGGAGTTGCTTCCCAAAGAGCGGCTGGATATCCACATTGAACACCACATTGGACATGAGAAGGAGAAGTCCCGGCATTTCCGGTTTTCAGCCCATGGGCAACGTTACGAGGATATCCTGCAACGGATGGAAACGTCATGAGAATTTTAAGCATTGATCCGTCGACAAAAGTTTTTAGTCTGGCGGTCCTGAATCATGGCAAGGTTTTACGTTATTGCAACATTCGCTTGAAAAAGGTTTTGTCCGAATCCATCATTCCAGCGATCGATGAGATTTTAAAAAAATCCAAGCTAACCTTGCGGCAGTTGGACGGCTTTGCCATCGGCTTGGGGCCAGGGTCTTTTACCAGCCTTCGCGTCGGACTGGCCACACTCAAGGGCTTGAATTTTGTTTTGGGCAAACCCGTGGTTGGCGTTTCCAGTCTTGACTTGATCGCGCGGAACGTGACAGCGTCGGACGTCTGTGTGATCAATGATGCCAGAAGAAATCAAGTGTATGCTTGCTTTTATGAACAAAAAAACGGAAAATTGAAGAGATGCAGTGAGCATCTTCTGCAGCCGATTGAGCAGGTGTTGGAAGGTTGTCAGGGAGAAATGGCATTTGTCGGTGACGCGGTTCCTTTATATCAAAAGGAAATTTTGCATCAAGCTAAAATTCAAGGATACGAACCCACTCTTACCCCGGAGAAATTATGGTATCCGCAAGCCAAGAATATCTGGCCGTTGGTGGAAGGACGTTTCAAAAACAAACAGTTTGATGATATTGATAAGTTGCTGCCGCTGTATTTGTACGCGGCCGACTGTCAGGTGAGGAGAACATAAATGCCAGATCATTTGACCTGGGTCGAGATCGATTTGAAAGCGGTTAAGCGCAATTATCAGACGCTGTTTAAGATTGCACATGAACAATTCAAGGGACAAGCGGCCTATGTCAAAAATCCGCCGCAGATCATGGCGGTTGTTAAGGCCGATGCTTATGGTCATGGAATGTTGAAGGTCGCCGAGGTCTTGGATAAGCTGAATATTTTTTATTTTGGCGTGTCGAATGTCAATGAGGGCAGGCTTTTACGCGAACATGGTATTGAAAGACCAATCTTACTTTTTGAGACGACCTTGCCTTTCCAGGTGAGAGAGGTCGTCGAGCTCCGATTAACACCGACGGTGTGCACGCTTGAATTTGCCCGGGCACTCAATACTTACGCCCGGTCGTTGAAACGTCAAATTGATATTCATGTGAAGGTCGATACTGGGATGGGACGTTTGGGGGTCTGGCATACTGAAGCTCCGCGATTTATTGAAGATGTCCTCAAACTTTCCAACCTATCGATCAAAGGACTTTATACCCATTTCCCCATTGCGGATACCGATCCCGCGTTTACTAAAAACCAAGTGGAACAGCTCAATCAGCTGGTCAAACAGTTGGATCAAAAAGCGCAGGTCGTTCCCTATATTCACGCGGCCAACAGCATTGGGCTAGTTGGATACAAGACCGATATCCTGAATTTGGCCCGGCCAGGATTGATGTTGTATGGTTTGTATCCAACCGAAGCATATAAGAGTAAAATCG
>JAHFFS010000139.1 GCA_023247815.1 Candidatus Omnitrophota bacterium | reverse complement strand
GCTCACCGGCGCTGACCGAAGAAGAACGGGCCTACATCCGTAATCTCATTGCCACATCACCTTCAACTGCGCTCAGCGACGAGAAATTTCAGGAAGTAAGAGATTTTATCTTAAATCAATCGCTGGGGTTGGGTTCTTACGAATGGGGGCTGTGGCAGTTGATCAATGGGGCCGGTTCCGCGGGATTAAAGATCAAGACGATTGATACGGGCAACGTCCCGGGCTTTTCGCGTAACGTCGAGGGAAGCAACGGTTTTGTTCTAGCCCATCCGATTGGGAATGACGATGATCAGGTGTTTGAGATTTACGTGTCGCAATCCTTTGTCGAGCAGGCCTCGATGAGCGCTTTAACTCAATTGATCGCGCATGAAATCATCGAATTTTATTTCAATCAAAGTCACGCGGTGGCGTCTCAAAACGAGCAGATTTATAACAGGACAGCAACGAAGGATTCCGGTTTCAGCGATTTGAACCGTTTTATCGTGGACTGGCATATTGCCCGCGGTCGGGAAGAGGATATTCAGTATCTTAAGAGCCTTTTAAAGCCGCACCAAGAAGGTGATCCGCAGAGTGCCTTTCGCAACTATGTGGCCCAGCAATTGGGAATGACCTATCGAGATGCCGCGTCCTTTACACTGATTCAAACGGCCAATGCCGGACCGCTCAGCGAGACCGAAATCAACAATCTTCGCTCGGTGATAACGCGATTGAGGGAATTCAATTTGTCGGTGGGGCTGCCGATTATCGAAATCGTAGCCCAGCAGTCCCGCACTATGGTTGATCTTGACCATGGTGTTGTGACGTTGAACCGTGAATACCTTCAGGATCAGGATTTGCTTTTTCTGGAACTCGCGCATGCCAGTGAGTATGCTTGGCTCAAAAATTTAAGTTCCTACGAACCACTGGTTAACCGGGAAATGACGGTCTTATTGTTAAAAGTCGAAAGGTATTTAGCCATGACGCCGCTTATTCAAGAAAGGATCAAAGAAAAGCTCCGAGAAGAAAATAATGCTTTTCTTCCGGTCTTAGAGGCCGCGGAAAGCGGTGATCAGGAAGCGATCTTAGAGGCCGTTATCCAGTATGTTAATGATCCAGCACGATACCCGGCCTTTGCCGATGATGTGAATGATTGGATTGAGGAAGATGGCATTGTTGTGGTTGAGGAGACCGTTCGGAGTTTGTGGTTAACGATGAGGAATTTGCGTTATTCATTAATCATTGGCTTATATTTCAGGGTCATGGGAAGCGGCCAGGTTCCTTTTGGTGTTCTCAACGTCTTAGCTGACGCGGTGCAAAGACATCGGGTCTTTCTTCCCGACTTGGAATCGGCATTATTGACTTTGAAGGCCGAGAAACAGGCAAAAAATCTTCCGATCACTTTGACCGTAGAGGAGGCGCGGTTCATCGTGAGCCGGTTGATTGTGAATGGCATTGCCGAACGGATGATTCAGGCCCGGCCTGCCAGGTTAAGCGCGGGGTGGCGGCTGGTCAATGGTCTGCCTTCTGAGCCAGAAGCCCGCGCCGAATTTTTAGCGCCCTGGATTTATGCTTTGGCCGAGGGTGAGATCGATGAGGCGGAAGTGTTCAGGCAGCTTGATCAATTGGAGACGAACGGATTTAGCAGCATCTCGCTTGTGACACCGTTGAATGATATGGAACGGTTGTTTATCGATCAATATATCAATGCCATGCCTGAGGAAAGTAAAAGAGGAGTTGCTTTAGGCCCCATGTTAAATCTTTTTGCTGATCGGGACCCTCCAGCTGGATTCGATTTTAGCGAAGAACAGAGATCCGCGTTCAAGGCCAAAATGCTCGCCGCCGCGCAAAATGTTAGGATCGTTGCCGTAAATACCGCCGATGGCATTCCGGGGTTTTATCGAAACAAAGATCACAGTAACGGCCTAGCCTGGACTTTTTCCCGTCGGGAAGCGGATGGCAGCCGGGTCATCTATATCACGAACCATTTTAGAACCAATTATATGATCAACCAAATCGCGGGCGCTTTGGCCTTTGATATCGTGGTCAATGATTTTGGCTATAGTCTTCGCGACGCTGATCTTATTCAACGAAGTTATAATTCCGCTGACACCGTTGGTCTGCCGATCAGTGATTTTGATAAGGGGATCGTGGATTATCATGCCGGCCAAGCCGCGCTGGGTTCGGTCGCGGATATTGAACAGCTTGTCAATTTTTTGGTGGCTCGGCCCAATGATTCGAGATTTGAAATCTTTAAGGATTATAATTCGATCAATTATACGTATGCTACCCTGCAGCAATTGGCATACGAGGCTGATAGCTCGGTCCGTGGTCTCATTTTGCAGGCGTTTGTTAAGCTTTATACAGCGGGAAATACCGCGGTCTTCAGCCGTTTGGTCGGAGTTGAAGAAGCGGTTATTCAAAACGGTCTTGACGGGGCAGAGGTATCGACTGATGTTTTAGAAAAGGTTTTCAAATATGGTCTCGCGGCCAGAGGCAAGACAACCAGCGATCATCTGCGCGAGCTGGTGGTTCATACTTTACAAGCCAATGAACCTTTTGTTGGATTTTTACTGGAGCCCTTTGCCGCCTTGATCGGAGTTTTGATCAGAGATGTCTCCTCGGCGATATTGCAAAACAATGTCCCGGACCTTTTATTTTTTTCCATGGCCGTTCGTTTGGCGTGGGAAGGGGATGAACTTTACGATATGTCCCTTAAGCTGAGGGGACGCCCCATGCCGACGCATGATTTTCTCAAATTATTTATCGACAAACGCGATATAAACGAATTCCAATTTTTTACGGACTTAAAAGCCGTTGATGAAGAAATCATTTTCTCCGATGTGGTTTTAACGCTGAACGGCATCAGGGAAATAGACATTCAACTTTTAAGGGCGATTGCCGCGGCCTACGGACTCGATCAAACCCAGATGCTTGAGCTGGGTCAACAGGTCGGTCTTTACAACAGCCAGGGGATTTATGTTGGAGGGGAACCCATTGCCAAAAAACTCCCAGGCACACCAGAGGTTACAAAAACTCAGAAGGAATATATCCAGCACGTCGCGACACAACAAGACTTACCGCGCCGGGAAATTGCCGCAAGTGAAATGATTGGTGTTATTCAGGTGATGGATGAAAACAAAGCGGACGGCACGTTTGCCAGCCAAAAACAGCAATTTTTTAATTTTGTTTCCGGACGAGATCCCTTGGTTGAAGTCAAGGTCATTACGGTAGATACCGTGACTCTAGGCGATGTTCCGGGTTTCAATCGCCAGCCCGACGGGCAGAATGATTTTGTCATGGAACATCCGGAGATTCGTATTGAAGACGGAAAAGAAGTGGTTAGGATTTATGTCACGGAATCTTTTTGGAGTCAGGCGACCGACAATCAAAAGGCGCAAATCATTGTTCATCCTTTGCTGGAATTTTTTGACAGCATGACGCACGCCCAAGCCTCTTTATTTGAGCGCGAATATAACAGTCCGGCGACAAAGGACAGTGGAGTGAGCGACCTTGATCGTTTCATCGTTGATTGGCATGCCCTCCGCGCGCGGGCAGGCAATAGCCAGGACCGGCAGTATTTGCGCGGTCTTTTAGGGCCACATGTCCAGGATCCCCAGGATCAGTTTAGAACTTATGTGGCCGCGGCCTTGGGCCTGCGCGTGCAGACCGGGGTGCGTTACGCCAATGGAACGAATCTCTTTACGGTTACATCCGGTAATGTCTCGTCGGAAGATCGCCGTGATCTTACGTCAAAAGAAAAAACCAATCTCAATCTCGTTATTGAACGTTTAGCAGCGCTGTATCCAAAATCTAGCTTCTTCGGTGCCATTGAAATTGTCGTTGGCCAGCCCGCGACTCAGGTCGATCTTAAATCGGGGGTCGTTACCATGGGTATAGACTGTTTGCAAAATTTTGATCTTTTGTTTATGGAGCTTGAGGCAGTCTTGCAACAGCTTTATGCAGAGGGCGGTTATTGGACGGTCTCCTCCACCAATATTGAAATGGCGATGACTTTGCTTAAGGTGGAACGGTATTTGTCCTGGACTCCTTCGCAAAGAGAGCAAGTACGAAACGACACGCACAACAGTGATCTTCTAGCGATCTTTACGGCGGCAGAAGGTGGGGATTTAAACGCGGTTTTAGCGGCCGTCAGCCGGATTTTTGATTCCACCGGTAAAGAATCCCCGGCGCAGATTATCCTGACCTGGCAGAAAATAAGGTATGGCGCTCGATCTTTAGCCGCGGATGTGTTTAATCGGGTCTTCGCGAACCCCGAGCCATTTGGTCTG
>JAHFFS010000138.1 GCA_023247815.1 Candidatus Omnitrophota bacterium | reverse complement strand
CGTCAGTGGCACTCCGGCGGACTGCGTGAAGCTTGGGATCAGGGTCATTTTGAAGAGACGGCCGGATTTGGTGGTCTCTGGTATCAATTGGGGGCCGAATGAAGGGTGCAGTGTATTTTATTCCGGGACGGTGGCAGGCGCTCGCGAGGGGGCTTTGATGGGAATCCCGGCCATGGCTTTTTCGTTGGCGGCATTTGAAAATCCGAATTTTGGCCCGGCAGCGATGTGTGGGGCGAAGCTGCTTAAGTCCTTGTTGAAATGTCCGCTAAAAAAGGGATCATTTTTTAATATCAATATCCCCAACGCTCGGAAAATCCGAGGGGTTAAATTCACGCGGCAAGGATTGGTACCCATTCACGGACATTTTCAAAAGCGGGTGAATCCGAATCTGCAAGAATATTTTTGGATGACCGGCCGCGCCCCGCGCCAGAAGAATGATTTGGGAGTTGATACCTATGCCTTACGAAAGCAATATGTGACCGTAACACCCGTGCATTGTGACTTGACCGATTATGAACTGTTGGATCGTATCAAGAGTACAAAAATTTCATAAATACTTGCTTACAAAGATAGGGCTTTCTTTTAGAATAAGATTTGTTGGTTTTACAAAAGCATACCCATTGTGGAAAATTTACAAAAAATCCATTCTTCCCGCATATTGATTGTCGATGATCAAAAGCTGCATTGTCTTTTCTTGGAAAAATTATTAAAAAATGAAGGGTATCAAGAAACTCGTTGTTTGCTGTATCCTATGAAGGTTCTCTCCGCTGTGCAAGATTCCTCTCCAGATTTGCTGATCCTTGATTTGCAGATGCCTAAACTGAATGGTTTTCAAGTCATGGAGCAGTTGATTGATGAGAGAAAAAAATATTACCTGCCGATTTTGATTCTCACCGAAGACAAATCGTCGGAAATTCGGATCAAGGCCTTACAGTCGGGAGCCGCCGACGTCCTTAGCAAACCCTTTGAAAATGAAGAAATTTTATTACGGATTTCGCATTTATTGGAAACCCGAATGCTGCACATGAAGATCGAGAGCCAGAACAAAATTTTGGAGAGCCGGGTCCAAGAGCGGACCAAAGAATTGAAAGCCACCCAGCTTGAGATTGTTCAACGCTTGGCCCAGGCCGCCGAGTTTCGCGACAGTGAAACGGGCCAGCATATCATTCGCATGAGCCAGTACTGTGCTAAGTTTGCCGAGGCCTTAGGCTTGAGCGACGAGGAATGCGAACTGATCTTGACGGCGAGCCCTTTGCACGACATCGGTAAGATTGGTATTTCCGACAATATCCTTTTAAAAAAGGGCAAGCTGACGGTTGAAGAATTTGATATCATGAAAACCCACACGACCCTCGGGGCGCAATTGCTTTCCAGAGGCCAATCGCCGATGATGAAAATGGCCCAGGTCATCGCTTTATCGCATCATGAAAAATGGGATGGCAGCGGTTATCCCAAAGGTTTGTCACGAAATGATATCCCGAGGGTGGGACAGTTATGCAGTGTGTGCGACGTCTTTGACGCCTTAACGAGCGAACGGCCCTATAAGAAGGCCTGGAGCATTGAAGACGCGGTCGCGGAAATTGTCAAACAGAAAAATCGGCAGTTTGACCCAAAGCTGGTCGATCGGTTTGTCGAAATTTTATCGGAAATCAAATCGATCAAACAGCGGTATTTGGATTAGCGATGGAAGAGATCATTGAATTCAAACCACAAGTGCCATTGTTGAATCTGCAGGAAGATCGGGACATGCTTTCTGATTTTTCAAGGGAAGCCCAGCGCCACTTGATGGCAGCCCGCAATTCGTTGTTGATTTTGGAAACCGTTGTTTCTGATAAAGAGGCCATTGAAAGTATTTTTAAGACTTTTCACACGATTAAAGGCATGGCGGATTTTTTGAATCTGCATGATATTTTTCAATTGAGCAAGGCATCTGAAAAATTGCTGGACTTGATCCGCAAAAGGGCCATTGGTTTTGATGAAAAGACCGGCGGGCTTATTCAAAGCGCGGTTTTTTCTTTACAGGAATTGTTAGAATTGCTTGATGAGCAGATTTTTCAAAATGGCGAGTTGAAAAGCAGCTACTGCGATATCAGTCCGTTGATGGGCGCGATTCAAATCGTTGTCCAATCGGTCAAGAAGGACAGTGTTAAGGTGCCCCCAGCTCAAAGGATGCCGACCATCCAGTTTTCCGCGGATATGAACGTCTATACCAAGTTTGAAACGCAGCTGCAGACCGCGGGCGAAGAGTTTTTGGTTAAGAAAGAATTGGTAAAACGTTTGCTAACCGATTTTCTAGTGTTGAGCAAGGAATTGAAGGAACTGCAAAGTAAATTGAAAGAGCGGCAGCGCGAATTGATTAAGGAACGCGAACTGGCGTTGAAGTTGACCCAGCAGGCGCAGAATGAGGCCAGGGCCAAGAGTGAATACCTGGCGAATATGTCGCATGAGATTCGGACCTTGATCAATGCCATGATGGGATTTACCGAGCTTTTAAGAGACAGCCCGCTCAATAACAAACAAAAAGAGCATCTTAACACCGTGATGATCAGCGGCAAAATGCTGCTCGGGATCGTCAACGATATTTTGGATTTTTCGAAAGTCGAGTCAGGC
Organism: Candidatus Omnitrophota bacterium; assembly: GCA_023247815.1. Lineage (GTDB taxonomy): Bacteria > Omnitrophota > Gorgyraeia > Zapsychrales > JANLHA01 > JAHFFS01. Next base: position 1,671 of record JAHFFS010000138.1, on the reverse strand, counting down.
AAACTGACGTTTGAAAAAATTGACTTTGATTTGCGGCAATCCGTGGTTGAGGTTTTTCAAATCATCCGTCCCCGTTTGATGGGAAAGCCGATCAATTTGTATTTTTCCATTGACGCTGCTATCCCGCGAGCGGTCAATGGCGATCCGACTCGGTTGAAACAAATTTTGATCAATCTGATTGATAACGCCATCAAATTCACGGAAGACGGTTCGATCGGGTTGGTGCTGATTCTTACCGAGCAAGAAAAGGAAAATGTGATACCGCTGAATTTTAAGGTTTCTGATACCGGCATTGGTATCCCTGAGGACAAGCGAACCGCCATTTTTGAATCTTACACACAGGCGGACGATTCGACGACCCGTTTGTACGGCGGGACCGGTTTGGGATTGACGCTGTGCAAGACCTTCGTCGAGAAGATGGGGGGGCAGATCAGCGTCCATTCGGAATTCGGAAAAGGAAGCCAATTTGAATTCACGATTGAAATGTCCCAAGCGCAGAACGGCACGCGGAATCTTGAGGTGATACCGGCGCAGTTGGCGGACAAATCGGTTGTGATTGTCAGCCGGGATGACCACGCGATCGCGGCATTGCAAAAAATTTGTCAGGACATGAAAATTCTCGATATCGCCGTTGCTGCCAGTGCCAAACAGGCATCGGAACTGCTGCTCAAGATGGAAGCGGGAAAAAGGGCGTTACCGGAAATGATTTTTATCGATTGTCTGCTGCCTAATAAAGAAGCATTTATGCTGAGTTATAAAATTTCCCAGCAGGAGCGTTACCAGAAAATCAAACGCGTTGCTGTCGCGGCCGATGTCAAACTGGACAACAGTTTGGAATTTCGGGACGCGGGTTTTCATCATCTCTTGGCTAAGCCAGTCATCGCGAAGGAAGTTTATGACATGGTGAGTTTGCAAACCGGGAAAGATTCAATCTCTGGTCGTCAGGTCTTGCGGGAAGAATTGGATAGAATTTCCTGCGATGGGATCCGCATCCTGGTGGTGGAAGACAGTCCTCCCAATCAGGAATTGCTCAAGGTCCATTTTGAGAGTCTGGGCTGTGTGTGCGATTACGCGAACAATGGTCAGGAAGCTGTTGCTAAATTGAAAGAAAAGACGTTTGATATTTGTTTTATGGATCTGCAGATGCCGGTCATGGGCGGGGTCGAGGCCGCGAAGTTCATTCGTCGGGAATTGAAAATCAATATTCCCATCATTGCTTTGACCGCTGCCGAGGTTGAGGAAGAAAAGCAAAAATGCCTTGATGCCGGGATGAATGATTATTTGCCCAAACCATTTGACGTGGATGAACTGAAGGCCAAGATCATCAAATGCGCGAAGATGTAGTGGGGGCGCAGAGGATTTTAAATGATTGAGCAGGGTGAAAAAAGAAAAATTCTCGTCGTTGATGATTCCGATTTGGAACGGGAATTGCTCATCGAAGTTTTAAAAGGCGCGGGAGTTAAAAATGAGGTGATTCAGGCTAGAAACGGCGAAGAGGCGATCGAACTTTTAGGGACGCGGTACAAGGAAATCGGGATGATCCTTTTGGACTGGCAGATGCCGCAGATGTCGGGACTTGATTTTATGCAGGCGGTTGTCAAAGTCCCGAAGGTCGCGGATAAAATCATTGTCATGGTCACGGCCTCGGGGACAGCGGAAGATAAAAAAAAG
>JAHFFS010000137.1 GCA_023247815.1 Candidatus Omnitrophota bacterium | reverse complement strand
GTCAAATCGAGCGAGTCTTGATCAACCTCATCGGCAACGCGATTAAGTTTACCCCTGAGCAAGGGGTGATCCGTATCCAAGTCACCACTGACCATGAAAAAATCACAACCGCAATTTCTGATTCAGGGATCGGGATTAGCGAAGAAGATTTGGATAAAATCTTCAATGAATTTTATCGGGTCGATAATCCAATCAACCAAACCGTTAAGGGCACCGGCTTAGGACTGCCCCTGACAAAAAAAATTATTGAAGCGCATCATGGAACAATCTGGGTCACCAGCAAAATCAATGAAGGGGCTTCCTTTTATTTTACGCTGCCGGTCAAACAAAGCCCGCCAGAACCCCAGTATCCCTGAACCCCAGTTACCCAATTTTTAAAACTGGGCACAGGGATGCTGGGGTTCTGGGAACAGGGATAACGAGATTCAGGAGTTGATATGCCAAAGCAAACCATTTTAACGATTGATGATGATCCGGACATTCTCGATGTCCTGGAATTGACTTTGTCGGATCAATTCGACATTATTCAGGCCCCGGACGGAAAAACCGGTCTGGAAATGATGCGGATCAAACATCCCGATCTGGTCATCTGTGATTTTACGATGCCGCGGCTCAACGGCATTGAGTTTGTCAAAATCGTAAAAAAAGATATCCTCCTGCAGCATATCCCGGTCGTCATGTTGACCGGTAAGGGCGAGGTGAAAGACATGGTCGGCGGAATTGAGGCCGGGGCCGATGACTATATCGTCAAACCTTTCGAACCGACAACCCTTTTGGCCCGTATCCGCATGATTCTACGCCAGACCGTCCGTAACTTAGACGCTAATCCGCTGACACATCTTCCCGGCAACACCTCGATCATGGAAGAATTGCAAGCGCGCATCCGCTCAAAAAAACCGTTCGCGGTCGGCTATGCGGATCTGGACAAATTCAAAATCTATAATGACAATTATGGTTTTGAAAAGGGCGATGATGTGATCAAGCGAACGGCCGAGTTGCTGATTAAAGCGCTCAACCATTGTGCCGGGCCGGAAGCCTTCATCGGCCATATTGGCGGAGACGACTTTGTCATCATCACCGACGATGATGTTATGGATCGAACCTGTGAGAGGATTATCGAAGAATTCAAAAAAATCGTTCCTTCCTTTTATAATCAAACCGATCGTCAAACCAAAAGCGTCGTCGGCAAAGACCGGCGAGGCAACACCATCAAAACCGGACTGCTCTCGATATCCATTGGGATCGTGAGTTCCGCCACCCATACCATTACCCACGTAGCACAGATCGGCGAAATTGGGGCCGAACTTAAAAAGTACGCCAAAAGTGTGGAACAAAGCAATTTCGTGCGGGATAAAAGAAAAGGAAACAAGTAACAAGTACCAGGCAACAAGTCTCAAGTTACAAATGACTTGCGACCTGCAACATGAGACTTGAGACTTAATTAAGGGTAATTGCGGCGAAACGTGCGGACTTTATCCGAAATGATCTGATTTGTCTGAAGATCGACAACTTTGGCCGCGGGTTCGCCCATGATCGCGCGAGTCGCCTTATTGAAAAATTCATTGGTCTGCTGCTGCGTGCGTGGTAAAAAAGTGTTAAAACCAACCAAGGCAATGGTGGTCGCGGCCGCGAGCACCAGCAGATACTCAATCGCCGTCTGACCATTCTTTAATTTTATTGCCGGAAACAGCGACATGTTTTTGGAGATCTCCATAATCAAATATACCATGTTCTTTAAGTGATATGCAAATCATCCCGCCCAAAAAATTCAATCCTTCCCCAAACTCTTCAATTCCCTAACCAATTCTTTTGGGTTATCCGAACCAAAAAAATAGCTGGCCGTAGCCAAGATGTTTGCACCGGCTTTGATCACCTCGGGCGCGGTCAAATCATTGATACCGCCGTCCACCTCGATATCACCGCCGAAGTGCTGGCGCAAATTTTGGATTTTTGAAATGACCGAAGGAATGAACTTTTGTTTGGCGAAACCGGGATTGACCGACATCATCAACACACCGTCTATTTCATTGTAAAGGGATTGGATGCAAAGCGGGGTCCCTGGATTGATCACCATGAAAATTTTTTTCCGATGATCATGGATTTTTTTTATGTCGGCCCGAACCCGATCCGTAAAAATAGCATCCACCTCTTTAGGATACTGCCCATATTCCCGGCAGGCCGGTCTTAACGCTCCATAACACTCGGCCTGAATCGAAATGATATCTGCTCCGGCCTTGAGGAAAGAATCAATGAAATCCGTTGGATGCTCAATCATCAAATGGGCTTCAATGGGAAGTTTAGTAACGGAACGGATGACCTCAACGAGCATCGGCCCGATCGTGATGTTGGGGACAAAATGCCCATCCATCACATCAACGTGAAACATATCAACGCCCGCGTCCTCGCATTTCTTGATCTCCTCGCCCAATTTTGTAAAATCGGCGCAAAGGATGCTGGCGCTGATTTTGAGGTCTTTGGTCATAAATTTTTTAGTGCCCCTGCGCTCCATCCAGGTCCCCATCGACGCGATTTTAGAACAGTGTCACCGAGCAACTTCCTGAACATTAATCTGGGACACTGGGGACCTGGAAACTGGGGACGTTTCAAAATAATCATATGCGCGAGGTGGGACTTGAACCCACACGGGTTACCCCACACGCCCCTCAAACGTGCGCGTCTACCAATTCCGCCACCCGCGCGTAAAAAATTCTTTAAAAAATCCGTTGTCCAGAACCCCAGTGCGCCAGTACCCCACACCAAAGCTTATAGTTCAGACATCTGGGGCTCTGGGTAACAGGGAAGCTCGGGACCTGTTCATTTATTCACCTTTTTTAACGCCGCCCGAATGAACTCTCGAAACAACGGATGCGCCTTATCCGGTTTTGATTGGAATTCCGGATGAAATTGGCAGGCCACAAACCAAGGATGGTCTTTGATCTCGATGATCTCAACCAGTCCTTTTTGCGGATACTGACCGGCAAAAACAAACCCCTTTGCTTCCAATGTCTTTCGGAATTCATTGTTAAATTCATAGCGATGACGGTGCCGTTCGTTGATGCTCTCCTGCTGATAAGCTTGAAAACTCTTTGAATCTTTGATCAATTTGCACGTGTACAGCCCCAGCCGCATCGTCGCCCCTAAATGTTTGATATGTTTTTGCTCTTCCAACAAACTGATGATCGGTACTGCTGTCGTTTTATTAAACTCCGTCGAGTTGGCCTCTTTCAAACCGCAGACATGCCGGGCAAATTCAATGGTGGCCACCTGCATCCCTAAACAAATCCCGAAAAAGGGAATCCGTTTTTCTCTCGCGTACTGAACAGCGGCAATCTTGCCCTCAATGCCCCGCTCCCCAAATCCGCCGGGAATGAGGATCCCCTGGGCGCCCGCCAAAAATGGGTCGAGACTTTTCCCTTTTTCCAAATCCTCCGAATCGACTTTATGAATATGGACTTTGGTATTGTTCGCGATCCCGCCGTGCACCAGCGCCTCATAAATGGATTTATAGGCGTCGGGCAACGATATGTATTTTCCGACGACCGCTATTTTGATTTCGTGTTTGGGATTTTTAAGACGATCCACCACATACCGTTTCCAATTACTAAGCCCTTTGTCCGCGCGCTTGATGTTCAACCGCTTTAAGATCAAATCATCCAACCCCTGTTCTTTTAAAGAAAGCGGGACTTCATAAATATGCTCGACGTCGCTCGCCTCCACCACGGCTTCTTTTTCCACGTTGCAGAACAGGGCAATCTTCTCTCGCTCTTCTTTGCTGATATGACGTTCCGTCCGGCACAAAAGGATATCGGGGATGATCCCAATCTCGCGCAAACGTCCGACGCTGTGTTGCGTTGGTTTGGTTTTCTGCTCACCAGCCGCCTTGATGTACGGGAGCAAGGTCACGTGAATATCAATGGTCCGATGGTCTCCCAATTCCCAGCCCATCTGACGGATGGCTTCTAAAAAAGGAAGGCTCTCAATGTCGCCGACCGTCCCGCCGATCTCAACGATCGTCACGTCCGCCTTGCTGTCGCGGCTGGCCTTCATGATGCTGCGTTTGATCTCGTCGGTGATATGCGGAATGATCTGTACGGTTTTGCCTAAATAATCTCCCCGGCGTTCTTTGGTGATGACCGAATAATAAATTTTTCCGGTCGTGATATTGCTGTCGCGGCTCACGTGGATATTGGTGAATCGCTCATAGTGGCCCAAATCAAGGTCGGCCTCTGCCCCGTCGTCGGTGACATAGACCTCGCCATGCTGAAAAGGGTTCATGGTCCCGGGGTCCACGTTCAAATAAGGATCG
>JAHFFS010000136.1 GCA_023247815.1 Candidatus Omnitrophota bacterium | reverse complement strand
GTTGGTCTTGGATTCGGACGTGATCAATCATTTCGCTGAGATCGTTAAAAAGGAAGGGACGGATGCTTGGTTTCAAAAGCCTTTGGAAGAGTTGTTGCCAAAAAATTATAAAGCGGACGAATGGGAAAAAACGTTTGATATCCTCGATGTGTGGTTTGATTCCGGGGTCAGTCATCAGGCGGTGTTGAAGGCCAAGATGGGGTTAAATATCCCAGCGGATCTTTATTTGGAAGGCAGTGATCAGCACCGCGGCTGGTTTCAATCGTCGCTGATCCCGGCCGTCGCCCTAGAAGGCCGCGCACCTTTCAAAGGGGTTCTGACGCACGGCTTTGTGGTGGACGGGGAGGGCCGGAAGATGTCGAAATCTTTAGGGAACGTCATTTCTCCTTTGGACTTGATTGAAAAAAGCGGGGCCGATATCTTACGGCTTTGGGTGGCCGCCAGTTCGTATCAAGAAGATATCCGCATTTCTGACGAGGTGTTGGCCAGACTGACTGATGCCTATCGCAAAATCCGCAATACCGCTCGTTATCTTTTAGGGAATCTTTATGACTTTGACGCTGATCGAGAGCAGCTGCCCTACAAACAGCTTGAAGAACTCGACCAATGGGCCTTGGATCGACTCTCCTATCGGATAAAGGCAGAATGTGAACAGGGCTATAAACAGTATGATTTCGTGAGGATTTTTCGCAGTATTTATCAGTTTTGCAACGACGACCTTTCCAATTTTTATCTTGACATCTTAAAGGATCGCCTTTATATTTCTCCTGCTAAATCGCAGAAAAGAAAGTCGGCGCAGACGGTTCTTTTTCATATCTTGAATCATTTGGTGCGGGTTTTAGCGCCGATTTTATGTTTCACCGCGGAAGAAATTTTTCAGATGATGCCGAAAGACACCGGAATGCGGCAGCATCAGAGTGTCCACGCCTTAGAATTTTTGGGTGTCACGGACGATTGGTGTAATCCGGAAATTAACGAGAAGTTTAAGCAGCTCATTGAATTAAGACCGTTTGTGATGAAGGCTTTGGAAGAGCAAAGGCGCGGAGGTTTGATCGGCAGTTCGCTTGATGCCAAAGTCATTTTTAAAACCGTGTCGGAACAGCTTTTTAAATATTTGAATCAGTTTGAAGGGCGGCTGGCCGATTATTTTGTGGTCTCTCAGGCGCCAGTGCAAAAAATCGATAAAACCGATGCTGCGGTTGACCCCAAATGGCCGAATTTAGAGATCCAAGTCCATAAGGCCGATGGGAAAAAATGTGCGCTTTCTTGGAAATACTCAACCGACGTAGGAGATGATCCGGATTATCCAACTTTGTCCTCGCGCAGTGCGCAAATTGTAAAGGAGATGTTGAAGCATGGCAATCAAAAAAAAGATGAATAAAGCACAATTGGATTATTTCAAGAAGAGACTGACGCAAATGAAAGAGGATCTTCTTCACGACATCCATAATATGGACGAAGTCAATTCCGTGGATTCAAAACCGTCGACGGGAGAATCTTCCGGGCATGGGATGCACATGGCCGATGCCGCGACCGATATGTATGATCGGGAATTCAATCTCGGATTGGCTTCCAATGAACGGGAATTGTTGACCAAGATTGACAGCGCCTTAAAACGGATTGATGACGGGTCGTATGGACTTTGTTTGAAGAGTCATAAACCGATCCCGGCCGCCCGTTTGAAGGCCATCCCCTACGCGGAATATACCGTCGCCGCCCAAGAAGAGCTGGAAAAGGAAAAATCGAAAAGCAGCCATTTGTAAAATTTTTTCGATCCCGACAGCCCCCTTTCCCCCGCAGGTGTGATGAATGACGAGCTACCGAAACCGTTCCTATTTTGACATTGTGCTTTCTTTGAGCACGGTTGCGCTTGTTGTTTTTTTTGACCGCCTCACAAAGATTTTTTTTTCGAATACCCTTTTCCCTGGAGAATCGATACCCGTTGTCCGTGATTATCTTCATATGACCTTGGTGCATAATACCGGAATCGCCTTTGGGCTGTTCAAAAACCAGGGTGCCGTCTTCATCATCATCCCGGTCATTGCCATTGTGCTCTTGGTTTATAATGTGATTTACTATAAGCACAACGACGAGAAATTGAGTCGGCTTTACATCCTTGCCTTTTCGTTGATTTTGGGTGGCGCGATCGGCAATCTCATTGATCGTATCTACTATGGCTATGTCATTGATTTTATCGATTTGCGAGTGTGGCCGGTCTTTAACATCGCCGACAGCGCGATCACGATCGGGGCTTTGATCATCGCGTTGAAGTGCATTCCTGTTTCAAAGAAAAATTAACCAAGATTGACCAGCACCTTAATTCTATGACAGAACTCACATTTGACGTCGAGGAAGCGTTTCATCTGGTCCGGCTGGACAGTTATCTTTCTCAGCAGCTTCCGGGGACCCCTTCGCGCACGGTCATCAAACAATTGATGGAGGAAGGGTTGGTTAAGGTCAACGACCAAATCCGCAAACCGCATTATAAGGTCCAAAAAGACGATCACATCATCGTGCAGTTCACCGAGGCCGTTGTCCCTGACCGGGCCATCCGTCCCGAGAATATCCCACTCAACATTTTTTATGAAGATGATCATTTGTTGGTGATTGATAAACCAGCAGGGCTGTTGGTGCATCCGACACATAACAACCGTTCTGGGACGCTGGTCAATGCCTTGCTTTATCATTGTTCCAAATTGTCGGATGTGAACGAGGAAGATCGTCCAGGAATTGTGCATCGATTGGACCGCGAGACCTCGGGGCTGATGGTGGTGGCGAAAGATGATCAGACCCACGTCCGTCTGGCCAGGCAGTTTGAAAAACATCGGATTCAAAAAAACTACGCGGCCCTGGTTCAAGGCCATCCGGAATATGATGAAGGGGTGATTGACGCCGCCTTAGGCCGGCACAAGGTCCATTGGGACAAAAAAGAGATTTCTACCGACGAGCTAGCCAAGCCGGCGAAAACCACCTATCGGGTGATTGAACGGTATCCGCAAAAATGTTCCCTGGTCGCGTTGTTCCCAGAAACCGGGCGCACCCATCAACTCCGTGTCCACATGGCCTATCTTGGCCATCCGATTTTGGGAGACGCTAAATATGGAAAGAAGACAAGCTTTCCCCGCCTGGCCCTGCATGCCCGGGGGATAGGGTTCCAACATCCGCAGACGAAGAATCTTTTGGAATTTTATTCGGTCTTGCCAAAAGAATTTAGCGATGTTCAGCAGATTTTGGGGCGTCCGTCAATTAGGTAATTTGGATCAACAAAATTTCTAAATTAGGCTTTACTTTGCAAAGGAATTTTCTATAATAAAAATTGTATTTCTTTACGTTCAAAACTTAATGAAAATCAAGCAGATAGGGGTAACGGGATGAATAAATCCGGCAAGACCTTAACGATATTCCTTAGCGTGATCTCGGTGCTACTGCTTTCGATCACCGCGATTTCCGTTTTCTTTTTTATTCAAGAAATCCAACTGCGCCGTACCGCTGAGGAGAATTTGGAACAACTCAAGCAGGTTGAAGCCAAACTGCAGAAGGAATTGACCGATACGAAAAAGCAGGTCTTCCTTTTAGAAGAAAAAAATAAGGAAGCCAATGATAAAGTTGAAGGGCTGATGGAAGATTTGGAATTGGAACAGGGCTTGCGGGAAGAGATGAAAAAGGAGAATAGAGAAATCAAGGATTCTTTAGAAAAGGAAAAGCAGTCAAGAGAAGAATCTCTTCAACAGACACAGTCACAGTTGGATGAGGCGCAAAAAAAGATCGAGGCACTAGAAACGCAACTCAAAGAAGTCACGGAACAAAGCCGCGCCTTGGAAAAGCAGTTGCAGGAAGCTCAGAGTAATAGCAGTGCGGCTCCGCAGCCTGCGCCGGGGGCTGCACCCACCCCCGGTGACGCTGGGGCCGCAGAGCCAGCACCCATGCCTCAGGTCATTGATATCGATCAGAAATCCGAAGCCGTAACCCCGCAAAACGATCAGCTTGGAAAAAATATCGATTTGGATAAAATCGTGGTTTCGAATCGCAATGCGGCGCAAGGTCAGGTCATCAGCGTCGACCAAGAAACCGATTTTGTCATTGTCAATTTAGGAGAACAGGACGGGATTCAAAAAGGATCGGTTTTGGGGATTTACCGCAACAATCAATACTTAGGCGATGTTCAGGTTTCCCGAGTCCTGCCAGAGATGGCAGCCGCAGATTTCATCCCGCCCTTTAGCAGCGATAAAATTCAAAAAGCTGATCAAGTTGTTATGAAGTCGGTAGCGAATTAGTGAATCTGCAAATCAATCCCATCAAATATTTTCGGGGCAA
>JAHFFS010000135.1 GCA_023247815.1 Candidatus Omnitrophota bacterium | reverse complement strand
ACAGATAATCGCGGATGACCTTACGGTCATCAAAAGGGATCGTCTGATCTTTTAAAATCTGATAATCTTCATGCCCCTTCCCCGCCACCAACACGATATCATCCTTCTGGGCCATCGCTAAGGCCTGTTTGATCGCTTCTCGACGGTCATAAATGACCTCATAATTGTTCCGACTGAACCCTTTGCAGATCTCTTCAACGATCAACTGCGGGTCTTCTCCCCGAGGGTTGTCATTGGTGATGAACGAAAAATCAGCCCATTTTCCAGCGACCGCTCCCATTTTCGAACGCTTGCCATGATCACGGTCTCCTCCGCAACCAAAAACCAAAAGGATCCGCCTGCTTTTCATCTGATTAAGACATTCGAGCACGCGAAACAAGGCGTCTTCGGTATGGGCGTAATCAACAAAAATCTGATAATTCTGACCACAAACCACGCGCTCCAATCGCCCCGGAACTCCCGCCAAATTTTCAAATCCGTCCTGAATATCTTTACTAGCAATGCCCTCTCCCAAAGCCACGGCCACCGCGGCCAAAATGTTATAGACATTGTGAATCCCGATGAGTGGTGTACGGACTCGAAATTCCTCATCGGCCGTCGACACCACAAAAGTTGACGCGTTCACATCCATCTTAATCTCTTGGGCCATCACGTCGCTCTGTTGATTAATCCCGTATGTGACAGCCGGCACATCCGTCATCTTGACCAACTTTTTTCCATAAACGTCGTCGCGGTTGATGACCACGCGTTCTTTATCCGTGGGTTTGGTAAAAAGCTTGGCCTTGGCCTGAAAATAACTTTCATGGTCCTTATGATAATCCAAATGGTCCTGAGTGAGATTGGTAAAAACACAATTTCGAAAATGGATCCCGGCCACCCGATTTTGTTCTAAGGCATGTGAAGAGACTTCCATAACGCAATATTCAGTACCCGCTTCAAGCATCCGTGAAAGAAGGGAATAATTTTCAACCAAACCCGGGGTTGTATTTTTTGAAACAACGGTTTGTTGGGCAAAACGGTGATTGACCGTTCCAATGACGCCGGCCCGCTTGTGGGCCGCATGAAAAATTGCCTCCAAAAGATACGTGATCGTTGTTTTGCCGTTGGTGCCGGTCACCCCGATGACTTTCAATTGGCGACTGGGATTTTTGTAAAAAATATTCAAAAGTCGAACAAGTTCCTGATAAGGACTTTCACGATCAATCCAGAGGACACCGTCGGAAGCAACCGGACGCTCATCATCACTGCTTTTGACGATCACTTTTGCGCCCTTCGCGATGGCCTGGGGAATGAACTTTTTCCCATGTTCCTTGGCCCCCGGCAAGGCCACAAAAATGCTGCCATGCTCGACTTGCCGAGAATCCGACGTGATGGAACTCACGTCAAAATTTTGCCACTCGTTGGGGATCGTCACATCCGTAGAATTGTTAAAAAGTTCGGTCATTTTCATATCTACATCCCCGCGTCCAACGCGTTAAGATACCGGAGCGAATCAGAAATCACCTCGCGAAAAACCGGAGCGGAAACCGTTCCGCCAAAATGATTCGGATGAGGCTCATCAAAAACCACAACCGCCGCCAGTCGAGGATTCTCGACCGGGGCAAATCCAAAAAAAGTCGCGTAAAATTTAGATTGGGAATATCCGCCGCCCTCGGGTTTTTGCGCGGTCCCGGTTTTACCAGCGACATTGACTCCCTTAATTTGCGCCAACTTACCCGTACCCTGCTCAACCACCTTTTGCAAAATGGCTTTTACCCGTCGGGCCGTGTCCGCGCTCATCACTTGGTCAACAGCTTTGGGGTCCGTTCCCTTGATCAATTCGTCATGGGAATCTTTGATGTATTTTACCACAAAGGGACGCATATACACCCCGTCATTCGCGATAGCGGATATGGCACTGACCAACTGCAACGGCGTCACCGCGACTTCCTGGCCGATGGGAATCGCCCCGATCGAGGTTTTTGACCATTTCGAGGGCGGTTTTAAAATTCCCGGGACTTCCCCCTGGACATCAATGCCAGTCGTTTCGCCAAAATGAAACCGTTTAGCGTATTTGTAAACCGTTTCTAATCCAATCTTTTGCGCCACCTTCACTGTGCCGATATTGCTGGATTGTTCGATGACTTCACTGAAGGTCAGCCAACCATGAGAATGATGGTCGTGCAGTATGTGATTGGCCACGCGGTACTCTCCATTCTCGCAAAAAAATTTGTCGGTCTCTTGGACCGCCTGCTCTTCCAAAGCCGCGGTCAACGGCACAATCTTAAAGACCGACCCTGGCTCATAGATATAGGAAACCGCCCGGTTCGTGCGAGCTTCCGTACGACTTTCATTATAGGATTCCAAATTGTACGTCGGGAGATTGGCCAAAGCAAGGATCTCGCCGGTCCTCGGGTCCATGACAATGATGCTCGCGGACTTGGCATGATGTTTTTTAAAGGCCTTTTCTAAGGCCCGCTCGGCGATATATTGGATCGTTTCATCAATGGTCAAAACCAAACTGAAACCGTCCTTAGGAGGAATAAATCCCTTATCCAGCATCAATTCCTGTTGCCGCGCGTCCCGTAGGATCATCATCCAGCCAAACTCTCCGCGAAGGTCTTTGTCATACGCGAGCTCCAAGCCTTCCAACCCGAGATTATCGACTCCCGCGAACCCGATCAAATGCGCGGCCAAATTTTGATTGGGATAATACCTTTTGCTTTCCTTAATGAAACCCAAACCCTTAAGATCCAACTTCTTGATCTGTTCCGCCAAATCCATCGGCAGTTTACGCACCAGCCAGACAAAATATTTTTTCCGACCCAACTGATTTTCTAAATAACTACTATTGAGACCTAACATGTCACTGAGTTTTTTCACGGCGAGGAGCTTGTCCTGACTGCTCATCTGTCGAGGGTTCGCGTACAAAGATTGAACGCTGAGATTAATGGCTAACGGGCGCATCCTCCGGTCAAAGACCGTTCCGCGCACCGGTTCTAACTTTACGTAATGATTTTGCTGTTGCTGAGCGAGATCCGCCAGATGTGAGGATCGAAAAACCTGGATGAGGACCAGTTGGACAGAAAAAAGAAAGAGGCAAACAATGAGAAAAAGAAAAACCAAACTAAACCGCAGCGCACGTTTTCTTAAGTACACTTGACCCTAACCAACGTTGTTCACAACCCATTTGGTTACTGAGATTTCTTCCAGGGATTCAAACTTTTCTTTTGATTCTCGGCCCGGGCCTCCGACAGGGTTAGCAAAGCCAGCAGTCGTTGTAAAAAACCATTGTCAGAAGAATGGACATTCATGACACCATCATCGAGATCATTTGGGCGTTTCGCCAACCGCACGGTCTGCTGTTGATCACGGAACCGTAAATCGGAATCCTTAGCCAATAACGTATCACCTAAATGATGCGCTGATTTGAGCCTGAGGATTCGATAATTGATCATCGTATTATACTCTTTCAAATTTAAAAAAATCCGTTCCTTCTGCTTCCCTTGATAGGCCAGTTCATAGATGTTCATCTGCATATAAATATAGACCAAGGCAAGGAACGTAAAAAACAGCATGCATTTGAGTGACCTGACTAACGGCATATCGTTATCCTTCTTAAACTTTCTCCACGACCCGCAATCGAGCGCTGCGGGCACGGGCATTTTTTTGGACCTCAATTTCTTGAGGACGAATCGGTTTTTTTGTAATCAAACTGACCGTTTCCGTTCGGGCTAAATGACGAAATTTATGTTTCACAATTCGATCTTCCAAAGAATGAAAAGCAATCACCACCAAACGCGCTTTGGGTTTCAAGGCCTGAACGCATTTTTCCAAAGCGACAGACAAGGATTCCAATTCATGATTCACGGCAATCCGAAAGGCCTGAAAAGAGCGTGTGGCAGGATGGATCTTCTGTCGCCAATACGAACGCGGAACGGCCTGCAAAATCGTTTCACAAAGCTCCTGCGTTGTTTGCAAAGGTTTCTTCGAACGCGCGGTGACCAAATATTTGGCGATCCGATGAGAGAATCGCTCCTCACCATATTCGCGCAAAATTTGGGCCAATTCGCGTTCCGATAAAGAATTGATCAAATCGTAGGCGCAAACCTGGCCGTCCTGGTCCATGCGCATGTCCAACGGCCCTTCGTCCTTAAAACTAAACCCGCGCTGCGGATTATCCAGCTGAAAACTCGATATCCCTAGATCCATGAGGATCCCGTCGACATTTTGAACGCCGAAATCCGCAAGGACTTGATCGATATGACGAAAATCCGCGTGCACGAAACGCATCCGATCAGCAAAATTCTTCAATCGTTCTTTCGCGAATTTCAAGGAACTCTCATCACGGTCAATGCCA
>JAHFFS010000134.1 GCA_023247815.1 Candidatus Omnitrophota bacterium | reverse complement strand
CTTGAATTTCATCGCGATGCCAAAGAGATTGCCGGTCGCGGTTCGCCAGCGCAAACTGTTGAATTCATCGAGCATAAGTTGGAAAAGGAAGCCGATTTTAAAAAGTTCGTTCTGATGTTGCAAAAGCAAAAGGTGCTCTTTTTTCTGGCAGACCTGCCTGATCAAGAATCCGAACAGCATTTTCTTGTTGAGGGACAGGTCTATGTGACCACAGATGGGAAAGACATTTATTCATTTCCGAAAGAAAAGCTTTCCAGTTTGAATGATGTATGGGCAGATCAAGAAATCGTTAAGATCACGTTTGATTATAAAAAGCATTTGCGGATATTCCCGTCGGAAAGAAGTGTCGCCGGTACGGTTTTTGATGTCCTGATCGCGGCGGATCTGTTGCTTGCCTCGCGGACAAATGAAGGTCTTCCTTCGATCGCTTGGCAGTATCTCAAACGTTCGATCAAAGAACAGGAAAAGCCGGCCGAGTTGGCGTCCTTGCTGGTTCAACTTTACGCGGTCTTAAGCCGGGAGCTTAAGGAAAAGGATTTGGAAAAATTGTTCGTCGAGATCGAGATGCCGCTGGTGAGTGTGCTTTATCGGATGGAGCGAGAAGGGGTCTGTTTAGATACACAGCTTTTGCAGGAACTTTCTCGTGAGTGCGAGAAAAAAATTACAGTCCTTTTAAAAGATATTTTTGAGATTGCCGGTGAGGAATTCAATCTCAATTCTCCCAAACAGCTCAGTCGGGTGCTTTTTGAAAAATTGGGTTTGCCGGTGATTAAGAAAATTAAGACCGGATTTTCGACCAACGAAGACGTGTTGCAGCAGTTGGCCGAAAAGCATGCCATTCCGTCGTACATTTTAGAATATCGGCAATTAGCGAAATTGAAATCAACTTATATCGACGCCTTGCCCAAGCTCCTTGATCCGCGGACCGGACGCATCCATGCCTCTTTCAATCAGACTGGCGCCGAAACCGGACGTTTGAGTTCCAATCATCCGAATCTGCAAAATATTCCGATTCGGACCGAATTGGGCAAACAGATCCGTAAGGCCTTTGTTCCTTCAAAAGCCGACCGGGTTCTCATTGCCGTGGATTATTCGCAGGTGGAACTGCGGATTCTGGCGCATTTGTCGTCGGACGTGAATTTGAAGAAGGCCTTTCAAGAAGATCAAGACATTCATCAGTACACGGCCTCGTTGATCTTCAATGTTGATCCTGCGGACGTGACCGATGAGATGCGCGATTCAGCCAAACGGGTCAATTTCGGCATCATTTACGGGATGAGCGCTTTTGGCCTGGCGAAAGATTTGCGCATTTCACAAGGTGAAGCGCAGACCTTCATCGACACCTATTTCGCGCGTTACGCGCAAGTGAAAAAGTTCATGGACCAAACCATTCGGGATTGTGAAAAGAACGGATATGTGACAACGCTTTTTCACCGTCGACGCTATCTGCCGGAAATCAACAATAGCAATTTGAGTGTGCGGCAGTTCGCGCAACGTCAGGCGATCAATACTCCGGTCCAGGGTTCAGCGGCGGATTTGATGAAATTGGCGATGCTCAGAATTCAAGAAGACATGGATGGGCGCAAATTGAAGTCAAAAATGATCATCACCGTTCACGATGAATTGGTTTTTGACGCGTTAGCGACGGAAGAGAAGGATTTGATCGATCTGGTGAAACAGCACATGGAGAAAAGTTTGAGTTTGAGCGTTCCCATCAAGGTTGCCGTCAAGCGCGGTAAGAATTGGTTGCAGATGGAGAAAATCCGATGAAGATCGCGTTTTGCAGCTCAGAGGCGGTTCCTTTTTCTAAGACGGGTGGGCTAGCGGATGTTTGTGGGACATTGCCATTATCGTTGGAAAAACTTGGGCATGAAATGATCATTTTTTTACCGTATTACCAATGCGTACGAGAACTTGGTCTTGATGTGGTGAGGATTCACGATGAGGTTTTGTTGGCCAGACTGGGAAATGATATCAAAGTTTATCTGATCGAAAATAAGAAATATTTTGATCGATCGGGTCTTTATGGTGATGACAACGGTGATTATCCAGATAATTTGGAACGTTTCAGTTTTTTTTGTTTGAAGGTCTTGGAATTGATCAAACGATTTCATCCGGACTTGGATATCGTTCATTGTCATGATTGGCAGGCGGCCTTGATTCCAGCTTATTTGGCCTTTAAGTTTTATATCGACGAGGACCTAAAAAAAATGATGACGATTTTCACAATCCATAATTTGGCATATCAGGGGGTTTTCCCGGTCAAGGAATTTGCTAAGCTTGACCTTCCGCGTTCGGTGCTGACGCCGGAGGGGATCGAGTTTTATGGAAAAGTCAATTTGTTAAAGGCGGGGATCATTTACAGCCGGATGGTGACCACGGTGAGTGAGAATTACGCGAAGGAGATCCAGACGGCGGTGTTTGGCTGTGGATTAGAAGGAGTACTCAAAAATCGAAAAGAAGGTATTGTTGGTATCTTAAATGGAATTGATCAGTCGATTTGGAATCCACGGACCGACTCCTTGATCGCGCAGAATTATGACGGATATGATCCCTCGGCGAAACAGCTTAATAAGAAAAATTTAAGAGCGACCTTCAATCTTCCCGATGAGCAAGATATGCCGATTTTTGGTTTTGTTGCCCGGCTATCGCATCAGAAGGGGTTGGATTTGATTTTGGAATCCTTGGCATCGGGAGAGATTACTAAAAATATAAAGTGTCAGTTCGTTTTTTTAGGGTTGGGGGACAAAACGTATGTGAAGGAGCTGAAAAAATGGGCTAGTCAATGTCCGCGTCAGGTGGGAGTGTCTTTTGAATTCAGTGAAAAGACCGCGCATCAGATTTATGCCGGATCTGATTTTTTTCTAATGCCGTCGGTCTTTGAACCTTGCGGGTTGAGTCAGATGATCAGTCTTCGTTATGGGACGATTCCGGTTGTTCATGCTGTGGGTGGATTGAAGGACACGATCCAAGATGTGAAGACGGATGGGAATGGCATTGTCTTTGAAGAGCATTCGGTGAGAGGGTTCACGTCGGCTTTGCGGCGGGCCATCAAGATTTATCAGCAGAAAGAGTTGTTTCAGCAGTTGGTTAAAAAAGCGGCTGGCCATGATTTTTCATGGGAGCGGTCCGCTCAAAAATATGAGCAGCTGTATGCTTCTTTAACGCTTCGCCAAAAGAGGACGTAAGATGTTGACCATCGGTGTGACCGGAAATTTGGGCTCGGGAAAAACATCGGTGACAAAAAGTTTTGGGGCGTTGGGTGCCAAAATGATTTTTTCCGATGATATCGTTCACGATTTGCTAAAGGAATCGACGGCGGTAAAAAGGGATATTGTTCAGCGGTTCACGGAATCGGTTCTGACGAAGGGGATGGTTGACCGTCAGAAATTGGCAAAAATTGTTTTTAACGAAAGGAGTCAATTGCAGCAACTCGAAAACATCCTTCACCCCCGAGTCATTCAGACGATCCGCCGGCAATTAACGCGCTATCAGCGGCGGAAGATCAAAGCTGTTGTGGTTGACGTTCCCTTGTTGTTTGAGGCCAAGATGGAATCGTTGTTTGACGTGATCGTCGCGGTCAGCTCAACAAAGGAGGAACAAATCCAACGGGCAACCCGACGGTTAAAGATTTCGAAAAGGGAGGCTTTGCAAAGGTTAAAATGCCAGTTACCGGCAAAAGAAAAAAATCTTTTGGCGGACTTTATTATAGATAACGGTGGAACACGATCTCAGACCAAAAAGCAGGTCGCTGCTCTTTGGCGGGAACTGGTTCCTAAAAATTAAAATTCGAAAACAAAATAAGAGGTAAGGACAAATGGCAAAAGCAGCATCGAAAGAAGTGAAAGACAATAAAATCAAGACGCAGGGGGAAAGTCAAATGGAAAAATCCAGCACAACCAAAATAGTGGAAAAAGAAGTCGAACGACCGATCAGAAATGATCCGCCGAAAGGGGATGAGCAGCTCGACATTACCAAGTTGAAGGACTTGAAGATGTCGGAGTTGACCAAAATCGCCCGTGATTTGAATCTGGACGGCATCAGCGGAATCAAAAAACAGGAATTGATTTTTAAGATCCTGCAGCATAAGGCGGAGAAGGCGGGGCTCATGTTCGGTGAGGGGACATTGGAAATCCTTTCCGAAGGGTTTGGTTTTTTACGAAGTGCCAATTACAATTATTTGCCATGCCCGGACGATATTTACATTTCTCCGTCGCAAATCCGTCGTTTTGATTTGAAAACCGGAGACAATGTCAGTGGGCACAACCGTCCTCCCAAAGAAGGCGAGAAGTATTTTGCCTTGCTTAAAGTGGAGGCGGTGAATTACGAAAATCCTGAACAATCCAAGGAC
>JAHFFS010000012.1 GCA_023247815.1 Candidatus Omnitrophota bacterium | reverse complement strand
GTATTGGAAAATCCGCCCAACCGGTTCATAGCAATGGCCAAGGTCTCATGCGCCTCTTTTGAAATCGACCCATAACTCATGGCCCCGGTCGCGAAACGCTTGACAATCGCCGTTGCCGGCTCCACTTCTTCAATCGGGATCGGCGTTGATTTTTTAAACTTGAGCAATCCGCGGATATTCGCCAAATTGATTTCGTGATTGTTGATCAACTCCGCAAATTTTTTATAAAGTTTATAGTCGCCGCTGCGAGTGGCATGCTGCAACAGTGCTATCGTCTGCGGATTGAGTTGATGATGTTCCGCGTCCCGACGCCAATGGTACTCCCCCCCGGCATCAAGCATCTGGTCATAAACATTCTCATCCGGATATGCGGTTGTGTGCCGACGCAGCATCTCCTCGGCCACCGTCTCGATCCCAATCCCGCCGATGCGGGAAGGGGTCGCGGTGAAATATTTTTCAATCAACGCTTCACCCAAACCAACCGCTTCAAAAATCTGCGCCCCGCAATAAGACTGGATGGTGGAAATCCCCATCTTGGAAATGATTTTAAACAAACCCTTGTGCGTTGATTTGATGTAATTGCTCTGCGCTTTTTCAACCGTCAGTTCCTCAGGATAAATGCCAAGCTTGATCTGCGCCTCAATCGTTTCCAAGGCCAGATAAGGATTGACGCAATTAGCGCCATAACCGATCAAGACCGCGAAATGGTGCATTTCCCTGGCTTCTCCGGTCTCCAAAACCAAGCTCACTTTTGTGCGCGTTCCTTGTCGGATCAGATGATGATGCAAACCGGAACAGGCCAACAGCGACGACATCGGGACATTGGCTTTGTTCACATCCCGATCAGAAAGAATAAGGATCGAACAACCCTTTTCAATCGCTTGATCCGCTTGTTCGAACAAATTCTCCAAGGCCGATTCCAGTCCCTTGGCCCCACCCTTTTTTTTAAAAATGATCGACAAGGTCTCGCCGCGCAAATTCCCTTGATGGACATGGCGGATCTTTTCCAATTCCTCGTTGGTAATCATGGGCCGAGCCACCCGCAGACGATGACAATGCAGCGGGGTTTCTTCCAGAAGATTGCCTTCCGCCCCGAGCATCACATCATCGGCCATGACCACTTCCTCACGGATCGCGTCAATCGGCGGATTGGTGACCTGCGCGAAAAGCTGTTTGAAATAATTGAATAAAAGCTGTGGACGATGGCTCAACACCGCCAAAGGCGTATCGGTCCCCATCGATCCAGTGGCTTCAACACCGTCGGTCAACATCGGGTCCAAAACGATTTTCAAATCCTCAAGCGTGTAACCAAAAGCCCGCTGACGTTCAAGCAAAGTCTTTTCATTCAGCCCGTGCACCTTTTTTGGTTTCGGCAAATCTTTCAAATCAACAACTTGTTCTTTCAGCCATTGGGCATAGGGATGCCGTTGGATATATTGGTTCTTCAATTCCTCGTCGTCAATGATGCGTCCTTCCTGAGTGTCGACGAGAAACATCTTGCCGGCCTGCAAACGCCCTTTTTTGACCACTTTTTCCGGAGCAACGTCTAAGACCCCGGTTTCCGAAGCCATGATCACCATATCGTCGTTCGTTATCCAATAGCGGGAAGGACGTAAGCCATTGCGGTCCAAAACCGCGCCGATATATCGCCCATCGCAAAACGTGATCGAGGCCGGCCCGTCCCAGGGTTCCATCAAACACGAATGATATTCATAAAACGCCCTTCGATCTTCCGGCATGCTCTCATGCTGGCTCCAGGCCTCAGGGATCATCATCATGACCGCGTGCGGCAACGAACGTCCGGCCAGCACCAGCATCTCGAGCACATTGTCAAAAGTCGCGGAATCGCTCCCGTGCGGAACCACAATCGGCAAAAGTTTTTTAATATCCTCACCGAATTTATCCGAGACAAACTGCATCTCCCGGGCGTGCATCCAGTTGATGTTGCCGCGCAAAGTATTGATTTCACCATTGTGCGCGAGCATTCGATAGGGATGCGCCAACGCCCACGTCGGAAAAGTATTTGTGCTGTAGCGAGAATGCACCATCGCGATAGCAGAAACCATGGTCGGGTCGGCCAGATCGAGATAAAATTTCTCCAACTGATCAGCGATAAACTGCCCCTTATAAACAATCGTTTTGCTGGATAGGCTGCAAAAATAATAATAATTTTTTTGCTGCAGTGTGGAATCCTGGACTTTATTGTAAAGCCGCTTGCGGATCACATAAAGTTTGCGTTCAAAATCTTCCGGAATAGTGTCTTTGCCTCGTCCGACAAAAACCTGTTTGAACTCCGGCTCTACCGACCGTGCCACTTCACCAATTTCACTGCTATTGTGTGGAACTCCGCGCCAGCCTAAAAATCGCTGACCTTCTTCGCGGATCATATGTTCGAACCATTCTTCGATCGTATTGCGGTCAGCCGGATTCGGCGGCAGAAAAACAATCCCCACTGCATAATTGCCAGCAGCTGGCAAATCAATATTGGTCTTTTTCGATTCCTTGCGGAAAAAGGCGTCTGGGACCTGTAGTAAAATGCCGGCACCATCGCCGGTTTTCGGGTCGCAGCCGCAAGCCCCGCGGTGAGCTAAATTTTCCAATATCTGCAAACCATTGCGAACAATTTCGTGCGATTTCTTGTCCTTGATATTGACAATAAACCCCACCCCGCAACTGTCATGCTCAAACTGCGGAAGATAGAGTCCTTGCTTTTTGGGTAAAAAAAGTCCGTTCGTTAACACCCCAACTCCTTATGATGAAAATTCCAGAAAAATTCGGAAAAAATTGCACTTAAAGCCTTTTATTTTATCTATAAAACCAAAAACTTGCAATGAAATTATCAAAACTTCATGAGCAAAAAACAATCGTACAGAATCAAAACCCTATGTATTTATTGGTGATAGGAACACGCCAATCGCGGCCAAAGGCGCGTGGGGTGATTTTGATTCCTGGCGGGGCCTGACGGCGCTTATATTCAGATCGGTCGATCTTTTTGATCACATCTTCAATCAATCCACGGTCCTTCAACTTTTGATCCAATTGGGAGATCGACAGATACTTTTCAACGTATCCTTCCAAAATCAAATCTAAAATATCATAAGCCGGCAGACTGTCTTGGTCTTTCTGATTCGCTCGCAATTCAGCGCTGGGCGGCCGGCTAAAAACACTTTCTGGGATCCATCCGCTGTGCTTTTGATTGCTCAACCTGGCAATTTCATAAACTTTGGTTTTTGGGACATCCTTAATGACCCCGAAACCACCGGACATATCGCCGTAAAGCGTGCAATAACCAACTGCGATTTCACTTTTATTGCCGGTCGTTAATACCAACCAGCCAAATTTATTGGAAAGGGCCATAAGCAGATTTCCACGAACGCGCGCCTGCAAATTCTCCTCAGTCACATCCACGGCCCGGCCCAGCAACGCCGGTTTCAACACTTCCAAATAATGCTCAAAGACCCCCTGGATCGGCAATTCCAAAAATTGGATCCCCAAATTTTGCGCCAACTGCTTGGCATCGCTTCTCGTGGCACTCGATGAAAATTGTGAAGGCATCGTTACCCCAACAACACCTTCTTTGCCCAAGGCCTCAACAGCAATGGCCGCAACCAGAGCAGAATCGATCCCACCACTCAAGCCAATAACCACTTTTTCAAATCCATTCTTACGGACATAATCCCGCGTTCCCAATACCAGCGCTCGATAAATCCTTTCCAATTGCGATAAAGGTTCACGGCCGCGGGCCGGTAGCTCACTTTTTTTCGTCAACGGCAACCCTTTGCATCGAATCAACGGTTTGACTTTTGTCTTCTTTGATTTTAATAATTCTAACGGGACGTCCATTGTCAGCAAATCTTCAGCAAACTCTTTCGCCACGGCAACAATCTTTCCTTGCGGCCCCACAATCATACTGCCGCCGTCAAATACAAGCTCATCTTGCCCGCCAACCAAATTCGCGTAACAAATGGTGCAGTGCAATTGTTTGGCCCGTTTTTTCAACAATTTCTCTCGCTGATCCATCTTGCTAAGATCAAACGGCGAAGATGACAAGTTCAACAACAATTTGGCTCCGGATTTCGCCTGCGCACAAGGAATGCCGTCTTCCTTCCAGATATCTTCGCAGATATTGACGGCACAAAGAACTCCCCGAATTTCTAAAATTGGGTTCTGCTTCCCGTCGGTAAAATACCGCTTTTCATCAAACACACCGTAGTTAGGAAGCTCGTGCTTATGATAGACCGCCGGAATTTTTTGGTCCGCGATCACAAACGCGGCGTTATAAAGCCGGCCTTGTTGGTCGCGGTCAACGCCGCCGATCACGGCAACGAGCCCGGAAACCGATTTCGCCAATTGGCGAACGGCCTTGAGATTCTCATCAACAAAATGTTTTTTATGCAATAAATCTTCCGGTGGATAACCACTCAAGACCAATTCGGGAAAAACAACCACGTCTGCCTGGACTTTTTTTGCGGCTTGGATCGAAGACAGGATCCGCTTGCGGTTATTGTCAATGTCCCCGACGGTGGGGTTGATTTGGGCTAAAGCGATGCGCAGTGTATTCATAGCAATTCCAAAAAATTATCGTATATCTGTGCCGCGGTCTGATTAAAAATTTTTCGTTTTTCTTGATAATGTTTAAGCATGCCACCCATCTGCTTTTGAAAAGGAACTGCCGGACCGGATTTCAAATATTCCTTCGACCATTCCTCAATGCTCTTGTCCGTGATCTCGACGTGAAACTGCAAACCATAAGCATTTTTACCGACCTTTAAGACCTGATGCGGACACTCCTTTGAGCTGGCCAACAATTGGCCAGAGGACGGGATTTCAAACATATCTTCATGCCACTGAAAAACATGGACCGTGTTTCCCAAATTTTTAAAGAGCGGGTCGTCTTGACCTTGATGACTCAATTCAATATCAAAAAATCCAATTTCTTGACGTGGCGATTTTTTTACCCTCGCCCCACTGGCCTTGGCCAACAGTTGCGACCCCAGACAAATCCCTAAAAATGGGATTTGGGCCTGCAAGACTTTTTTGATCAAGACATCTTCATCTTTAAGAAACGGGTATTTGTCTTCCTCGTAAACATTCATTGGTCCGCCGAGCGAAACAATCGCGTCGTAACGATCCAAGGAGGCCGGCAGTTTTTCACCTTCTCCCAAATCAATCGTGTCAAATGGCTTTCCCTTACGCTGAAAATATTCCCCGAGCGTTCCCGGTCCTTCGATATCAATGTGTTTAATGAAAAGGATCATCTCTTCTAGGAAGACAATGAGTAAATAGAATCGTGCCCCAGATCTCAGCTGTAGACCAACTGAAACACTGGGGCACAATATCACACGACTCCACTTTTACATGATAAACAGCATCTCCGTATAAGACGGTAACGGCCATTTCTGCTCCGGGACCATACTTTCCAAAGCGTCAACCGCGGCTCGAAGCTCTTCCATCGCATACTTTGTCTTAAGCGATACTCCGCCCTCGATGGCGCTTGCTAACTTTTTCGCCACCAGCAGTGCTTTGTCAGTCTCAGCACAAAGATCCTTTAAAAGATCTGCTGTGGCTTTTGATTTTGCCGATTTATTGACCAAGGCCACCGACTGAATTGTCGAGGCAAGCTCTTCTTGATATTCAAGTGCGGCAGGAATGAACATAGTTCTTGCCATATGAAGAGAACACGCTGCTTCATATTTGATGATCGACGCGTAAGTCTCTTTGTACGCGTCGTAGCGAGACAACAATTCCTGTTTAGTAAGAACACTTTGTCGCTCAAACAACTTGATGCTCTCTTCTTCTTTGACAACTTCCAGCGCCTCGGGCGTCGATTTTAAATTCGGTAACCCGCGTTTCTCGGCTTCCTTCGCCCAAGCCTCGGAATAGTTATCACCATTGAAGATAACGCGCTTATGCTTCTTGATGACTCCCTGCAACACTTTTTGAAGGGCCTCGCTGAAATCCTTCTTGCCCTTTTTCTCTTTTTCAAGCTGATTGCAGATATCATCAAAGGCATCAGCGACGATCGTATTCAAAACGATCGTCGGACCAGCCAAACTCATTCCCGACCCGGCCGCTCGAAACTCAAACTTGGCCCCGGTAAAAGCGAATGGTGAGGTGCGGTTACGATCGGTGGCGTCGCGGGGTAACGTTGGAAGGACGTCAATCCCCAATTCCAAGACGCCGCCCTTCTTTGAAGATTTAGCACCGCCTTTTTCAATCTGCTCGATGACATCCATCAACTGCTCTCCCAAAAAGATGGAGATGATCGCCGGTGGAGCTTCATGCGAACCCAAACGATGGTCGTTCGCGGCAGAGGCAATCGACGCGCGCAACATTTTCGCGTGCGTATCAACACCTTTGATCACCGCGCACAACGTGGTTAAAAAAATCATATTGTCATGCGGATTGGCACCCGGTGACAACCAATTTTTCCCATCGGGCCCGACAAGCGACCAGTTCATATGCTTACCGGAACCATTGACACCGTCAAATGGCTTTTCGTGAAGTAAACAAGCTAGCCCATGCTTTTCCGCGACTTTTTGCATGACTTCCATAAGCAACATATTGTGATCAATGGCCATATTGGCATGTTCAAAAACTGGAGCAACTTCAAATTGATGGGGAGAAACCTCGTTATGCCTCGTCGTGGTCGGGGCCCCTAATTTCCACATCTCGTAATCAAGCTCTTCCATAAACGCCATGACCCGGGTCTTGATCGCGCCAAAATAATGATCAGCCATCTGTTGATGTTTGGCAGGCTCTCGACCAAAAAGGGTTCGACCGGTTTGCACCAGATCAATCCTTTGAAAATAAAAATCCCGGTCAATCAAAAAATATTCCTGTTCGGGGCCCAAAGTAACATAAGCCTGTTTGCCCTGGGTCTTGATATCAAACAGTTCGGCCAAACGGCAAACTTGCTTTGAAATCGCCCTCAAAGAACGTAGCAAAGGCGTCTTTTTATCCAAGGCCTCGCCGTTCCAACCAATGAAGTAAGTCGGGATGCAAAGAGTAGATCTTTGCGGACCTTCCTTAATAAAAGCCGGACTGGTCGGATCCCAGCCAGTATATCCACGGGCCTCAAAAGTGGGGCGCAAACCGCCGGAAGGAAAACTCGAAGCGTCTGGCTCCCCTTGAATCAATTTTTTACCAGAAAACTTAAGAATAACCCCGCCTTCACCGTCCGGCTCAATAAAAGAATCATGTTTTTCCGCGGTCGTACCGGTCAGCGGCTGAAACCAGTGGCTAAAATGGGTTGCCCCATGTGAGATCGCCCAGGTCTTCATGGCATCCGCAACCTCATCGGCAATCGCCGGATCAAGCTTGCCGCCCTCTTTGATCGTGGCACTCAAAGATTTATAGGCCTTCTCAGAAAGAAAATTGCGCATCGTCTTCAAACTAAAAGTATTTTTACCAAAATAATCAGCGACATTTTCCATCGCCCTCACCTCCGAACAGCATTCCCCGTTACCTTGTTTTTCACCGGGTTCCAAATTTTGCATTCTTGACCGCGTACTCATTGCCTACTCCTTTTTTTAATTTTATAAAGATGAATGCTTTTGTTTGACAAAGGGTTACATCCCTAAAATGCGCCTCAAAAAAAACATTCTAACAATCGACTAAGTTGGTGTCAAGAAACGTATTGAACATCCCTATGAATCACCGCCAAATAAAAAATCCTCGTTAAGCATGCCTAACTGCTTTTCGAGGACTGCGTCGCCCATATTCATCTTTCTCCGAGGATAACCTCTTCGGAGACTTGCCCTAAAAATTAAGAACATCGTCGCTCTTAATAATGAAAGTATATGATTTCATCACAAATTTGTCAAGTTTTTTAAATTTCTAACCCTCTCCATTTGCAAAGGTTTTGTTCCGAATGAAAAAACAGGCAGCCTTAACGCCAAAGCTGTTGTAACTTGAGAAGATGGCTGGCTGCCTATACGCTCGGGAAAAAATCAGTTAAGATGCACAACTAAAATGCAATATTTTTTCAAACTGACACGCCCATTCCCTTTCCCGTATGACCTGCGCGTCTTGGTATGCAAAAAGTATGGCAGATTCCGCGAACTTAGTCGATTCCTTTGGACATTTCTCATGATCGCCTCCTTCTTTTTACCGGTTAAAAACCATAGGCCAAGGAAACGCCTCCATAAAATTCTTCGCTCTGATTACCATCATTGGCATCGGCCAAATCAGCAAAAGGAATGCTATAAGCCATCTTCGGAGATACTATTATTTTTTCGGTCAAAGGAACATTGACCCCAGCGGTGGTTAACGTGTACCCGCCTGTTCCATCAATAAAGGCCTCGTGATTGATTCCCAGCTCAAAACCCAGATCCAGGGTGATGTCATATTTTTTGACCAGGTCCAGGGCATGCCCGATGCCAAATGCAAAATAGCTGCCGTCGGCACCACCGCCGGTGGAATCATTTCCATAATCACGATACCACTTAATATACGGTGACAAAAACGTGTCCAAGGACACTCCCCAATAGGTCTCCACCGTATGCGAATGGGCCTCTGGAAAGCCATACCAGGTGTGCCCGACTGAAAGATTGACCATCTTCAGGGCTTCATTTATAAACGCGAGATCAAAATTATACCCGATCCAACCATCGGTTTCGTCCGATGACATGGAGTCTTTATTGTGCAAATCCCAGTTACCCCAAAACCCTCCCTCAAAACCATTCGCAGAAAAGGTAATGCTGGGTTGCATGACCGCGTCTTTGTCTAAAAGAAACCCTCTCCAGACGTATTTATCGTAAAAATCCATTGTTGCGTCCACTTTCAAAGCAATCCCTTTTTCTTTCAGCAAATCCCCAAGAATGGTATCGGCATAAACCCCCTTGGCAAATAAAATAAACGTGCCTAACAAAAACATTCTGATCAAAAACTTCAATCTACTCATCATCGATTCCTTTCCCCTGGTTGCACAAGAAAATTTTCGCTTACTCTAAATTGAGTTATGAACTTTCCTGTCCTAAGATTGACATAAATAAAAAATCCTTTCCCAAAGCATCTGCGCTTTGAAAAAGGACCACGGCGTCCTTAAATCAAACTAACATAAAGTTTGTAAATCTCCTTCGATTTACTTTTTAAATATACAAAAAAATCTAAGTATTGTCAAATTTATTTCAAACAAAGACTTTCGTGAAAGGACCTGGTGTTCTACCGGACACCCTGCTGCAATTCATCCATGAGGATCACTGATTCGGCAATGTCTTTCATGGATCGGCAGGTGTCCATACTCTTTTTATGGATCAAACTGTACGCGGCTTGTTCGGTCAAATTGTTCATGCGCATCAGGATCCCTTTAGCGCGCTCAACGATCTTACGGGTCTCCAGCGCCTCTTTCAATTTCAAAGCATCCTGCATATGATGCGTATTTTCAACCGCCACGGCCGCTTGATTCGCGATCAACTGCAAAACATTAACCTCTTCGTCGCTAAAACTATGTGGCTCTTTCGTGTAAACACAAATAACGCCGATGGCCGCGTTTTTAACCACCATCGGGACCGCGAGCATCGAAGTCAATTTTTCCTTCACCGCCAAATCCCGATAGGAATACCCGGCTTCTTTACGGACATCGTCGATGGTAACGGCCTTTTTGCTTTTAACCACCTCTCCTAAAATGCTGGAATCGACCTTCAAGTTCGGTTTCTTCTTATACTCTTCACTCAGACTCTGCGTTGCCTTCATCACCAGTTCATCGTTTTTCTTCCCATCGAGAAGCATGATGGAACATATCTTGGAATCCAGCATTTCCGCCGTGACCAGGACAATCAGATTCAAAATCTCGTCAAGATAATCCTGAGACGTGATCGAATGACTCACCTTCACCAGACTGTCAAACTGCGCGGCCTTAACTTTTTTTTCTTCATAAAGCATCGCGTGTTCAATGACACCGCCCACCTGCTTGGCGATGGTCTTAATCAGATTGACGGTCGTGTTGGAATATTCATGTGGGTTACGATGTTGGACATTGATGACCCCGGTCGCCTTTCCCTTATAGACAATTGGCACCGACAAAAACGCCTCATATTGGTCTTCGGGAAGAACGTCAAAATTTTTAAATCGCGGATCTTGATAGGCGTTTTTCTTGATAGCCACGGGTTTGATTTCCTTAGCCACCCAGCCGGTAATCCCTTCACCAGTCTTAAGAACGATTTTGCCAAGCTCCCTTTTGTGCGGGACCTTTGAAGCCATCAAGACAAGGTTTTTCTTTCGCTCATCAAAAAGATAAACGAAAACCGAGTCGGCGCCGGTTATTTCGTTGACGATCTTAACGATCTCATTCAAAGTCTGATTGACATCCAAATCGGAACTGGTGATATCAACGATCTTGCGCAGAATTTTCAGTTCATGCAGCTGAGTAATGGCAAAGGTACCTTTTTTCATTTTTTCGCTATTCATCGAATTTTTAGGTTCTATAAGACGACTTTAATCCCTAACCAAATCGCGACAATCCCTAAAACAACGCTGGAAATGATGTTAAATCCGGCCCAGAGGAAATCGTGCCGCTGAAGAAGATACGTGGTCTCCAAGCCGAACGCCGAAAACGTGGTGAACCCGCCTAAAAGGCCGGTGAATAAAAAGATCCTCATATCCGCAACAAAAAAATCGTGTTTTTCAACCAGCCCGGCCAAGACGCCTGCGAGGAGGCACCCTAACACGTTGACGCAAAAAGTGCTCAAAGGGAATTTCCATTCCGTAGTGTGATGCAAAACCAACCCGCCCAGCTGATAACGCGCCACCGCGCCGACAAATCCGCCAAATCCAACCAGAAAAAAATGTTTCATCAATTCACCTTAAATGTTACTCTCAAAATACTCAAAAAATCAGTGATCTGGCCCTTTCTCCACTTTAAATAAAGCAAATACTTCATTTTGGTATATTCTTTGAAAACCCGTTATTTGAGAAGGAGGCTGCAGATACCGCGCGAAAACAATGTAATCGACATTATAAAAATTGATAGCTTTTTTTATTGCTTCTTGAAATTCGTTCATGTCCTGAGGAGCCATCTGAAAAGCGCCCACATCGTCAATGCGTTTAAAAGTTTCTTGGGCTGCCAAATAATCAAATCCAATGATGCCATGATCTTCATCACTGACTAAAAGTTTGCGCTCGGAAAAAATTCTAAATCCTCCCATAGGAATACCTTGTGGGACCATGATAAGGGCATCTTTGGCGACGTTGTTTCTTACAAATTTTTGCATATCGATCCAATTTCTGCGCAATTGCCAAAACCCATCCCCATTCTTCAAAGCCTGACAATTTAAGTAGTGAAAAAACATGACATGCAGAAAAATGATTGCATACGGAATCGTCATCACAATTTTCAAAAAAACACCCTGATTCCTTATTGTCTTAATAAATTGAAAGAACGCCCCTGCTAAAAAGACAAGAACCACACTCGCACCTAAACTCATGATAGAAGATATGCTAAATTCCTGGCCAGAAAACCCTTTAACAATTCCAAACAAAGACAATACCGCCAATGCTACCCAGAAACAGATGATCATTTTCGGTGATCTGCTCGCCCGGAGCTCATGAACTTTTAACAATCCGAATATCAAAACCGCGCTTAAAAAAGAAAAAAAACTCTCAAAACGAACAAGGAGAAATAAGCACAAAACCATGCTGCCCAACCAAATATTTTGCCGCGCAAATAATTGGGAAATCAATAGAACGGTGTAGCCCATTAAAAAGAAATGAATGAATTGAGCGTTTCGAAAAAGATTGAGATCTAAAAATAGCCAATGCGGGAAAAACGATGTAAAAATAAAATGGACAAGCCATAGCAAGGCCGCCGCTAGGACGATCACTTTAACTTTTTTATCAATTTTGAATAAAGGGTTATACGCCCAATTGATAAGCGTGAAGACCGCCAAGGCACCAAAAGACTCCGTGCCTGCAAAAAAAGCCGGCCAATGTTCCGCGATTGTCGCAAAAGACTTGATCGGCGGTATGATAAAACTTCCCGAATTTGATGCTAAATAAAGATTGAGCCACCCCTCGTCATGCACAGTTGCGGTACTTAAAGCTTTTCTTATCATCCAAACAAAGACGGGTAGAGCAAAAAGCATGAATGTTCCCATGGCCTTAAAACATTTGTCTATCCCCATTTCTCGTCTGTAAACAAATAGATAAACCAGCAAATAAAAAAATGGAAATCCGCAATAAAGAAAATGAAAATTGGCGCCAAAACCCAATATGGCGGCACACAACAAATAGCGTTCTCGATAAAAAAAATAAAGCCCGGCCATCATGAACATATAGGAAAACTCTTGATGCGAAAAATCTCTGTATAAAAAGGCTTCAACGCGGATGAGGAGAGTGACCGCAAGCACCGACAAAACAGCTAAGAAACGATCTTTGCAGATGAACAGCCATAACTTATACGCCCAGAAAAGCAAAAAATAGCGAGCGATCATATAAAGAATCAAATACGTTGCGGGAATTTGATCAACGGTAATCAACTTGGCAAGAATGAGATAAAAGAAAGAAAAGAAATTCTTCTTCAAACTTTCCACGTAATAATCGCCCACATAAAGCGTGGGGTCAATCAGGCTTTTTAAAAGTGGAATTTCCAAATGCTGATCATGCCAACCATAAATATAACCTATGGTTAAAAAATAAACGCCGAGCAGGCCTAAGGCGATGACCCAGTCGTTTTTCAAAAAGGATTTAAACGCTTTTGTCTGCATATTTAAAATTTTGCCGTTAAACAACAGACCCCGTTGGTGGTTTTGCTTGAGGTCATGGCCGCGGCTTCGGCCCGCGATGATTCTAACCAATGATTGTTAGGCCACGCGGTCTTGGTCTGATTGATAAAATAGCGCTTGTTCTCGACGCGAAAATCTTTTAACAGCTCACTCAATCTGCCCTCATCATAGACGCGTTGATGGGTATTTTCTTCATAAACCCCGTAAGGAACGCTTAAAATCAACTTTCCATCCTTTTTTAACACCCGACGAACCTCGGCCATGGCTTTAAAATCGCCGTCCGCTGTTGTTAACGGATCATCGTAAGAACCGATGCCGATATGCTCGATCGTCGAAATGCAGCAGACCACATCATAACTCTCGTCTTCAAACGGCAAATTCAACATGTTTCCTTGAACAAAATTCAAATTGGGATGTTTGTACGGATATTCACGGAAATCAAACCCAGTCACCTGAAAACCAAGCGAGGCGAGCTGCAAGGGCAACGGGCTTTCCGTGCAACCAAGGTCTAAAACTTTTTTCACTGCCGGCACTCCCTGCAAAGATTGAAAAACAAACGGAACTTCGACGATGCGCTCGTTAACGAAGACCGATTTTAGATAGGCCTCCGGCCGAAAGGATTTCCAAACGAAACGCTTTTTATACTTAACAAAAATGGGGTTGTTGATAAAAAAAAGTCCTTGGGCAGTGTGGTCCATTTTATGTCACATTCTCGACGGCAATGGCCATGGCTCCGGTCCCTCCTAAGCAGACTGTGGCAATGCCCTTTTTTAATTTTCGTTGTGCTAAAGCGTGGATGAGCGTAACCAACGACCGGGTCCCGGCCGCTCCTAACGGATGGCCCAAGGCCACGTCGCCGCCATAAACATTCATCTTTTCCGCGGGGAGCGCCAATTGCCGCTGCGTAAAAATCGCTTGGGCAGCAAAGGCCTCGGAGATTTCAAAAAGGTCAATATCGAAAACTTTTAATTTCAATTTCCCTAAAAGCTTGCGGACCGCGTCGACACCCGACGAAAAAACCAAATTAGGATCGCCGGTCAAGCATTCAAAACCTAAAATCCTGGCCTTGCATTTCAGATTCTGTTTCTGCGCGAAACGTTCGGTTCCAACCAAAAGCAGGGCAGCGCCGTCGCTGGGAACCGCGGCATTGCCGGCGGTAATCGTTCCGGTATCCACGAATGCCGTGGGCAATTCCGCGAGGCTGGTAAGATCGATATTCTTGCGCGGCCGTTCGTCATTGGTGAATGAGCGCTGATTGATCACCGTCACCGGAACAATTTCGGCTATGAATTTACCGGCATTCCTCGCCTGACACGCCTTGCGATGACTTTCCAAAGCATAGGCATCCTGTTCTGTCCTTGATATCTTCTGCTGCGCGGCTAACGACTCGCTCAATTCCCCCATCGATTTCCCGGTCATCAAACACCAAAGCCCATCGTAGATCAAACTATCGATCGGAGAGTGATCTTTAAGATCCTCTTCTTTCTCTTTTGAAACCAAGAGCGGCGTCTGCGAAGCGCTCTCCGCTCCTCCCACCATAAAGAGTTGATGTTCTCCCGCCTGCAAAGTATCGATGGCGATTTTTAAGGCCTGAAGGCCCGAACCGCACACATGGCTGACAACATACGCCGGAACATGAATCGATAAACCGGAAAGATAAACCGCCTGACGGGCAAAATTCTGTCCGGTCCCGGCGGAGACTGTGTTGCCTAGGATCACCTCTTCGATATGAGTTGGATCAATTTTGTTGCGCTGAATAAGCCCTTCGATGAGGGTCGCGGACAATTGCCCAACCGTAACGCTCTTCAGGCTCCGAAACGGACTGCCGATAGGGGTCCGAACTCCATCAATGATGTAAATGGATTGACTCATCTTTGTGACTAGCGCTCCGCCCTATAAAAATCGATTTGCGGGGTCCTAAAGGTTGGCAATGATGGTGTCAACGTCGACGTAATTCTTCACCAACTGCCTGGCTTCTAAAATTTTATCTTTATCGGTTTTTTGGATCTTACAGATCAAATGT
>JAHFFS010000133.1 GCA_023247815.1 Candidatus Omnitrophota bacterium | reverse complement strand
TTTTTTCTTGATCATCATGGCCGTTTGTTTGTTTTTAAGCGCAAGTGCTTTGATGGTTTTGGTGTATGTTAAGGACAGTAAGCCAAGAGATATTCCGGTCTTCCATGAGATTCAGGATTTTCATCTGACCAATAGCAAGGGAAAGCCGTTTGCGTCGTCTGATTTGAACGGTCGGGTTTGGGTCGCGGATTTCATTTTTACATCCTGTGGTGGTATTTGTCCTTTGATGACCAAAAATATGGCGGCTCTGCATCGTTCTTTCGCGCTTGAAAGGAATGTGAGTTTCATTTCGATCAGCGTCAACCCCGACTATGATACCCCAGCCATCCTTGAGGAATATGGTCAACGGTTTCATGCCGATTTTGATCGCTGGCATTTTCTCACCGGAAAGATCGAAGAGATCAAAGATTTAGCGGTCAATGGTTTTAAACTTGGGTCTGTGGAAGAGCCTGTTTTTCATAGCGCTTATTTCGTCTTGGTCGATGGAAAACAGCAGATCCGGGGTTATTATGATGGGACAAATGATGGTGAGATTCAAAAATTATTTAAAGATATGGCACTTCTTCTTAAAAGTTCAAAATGATGAATGTCCACGAACTGCCAGCATTGAACGCCAGTCTTAACGCGATTTCGGCGTGTTTTTTGTTATTAGGTTGGTTGGCGATCAGGGCCAAAAATGCCAAGAAACATAGAATATGCATGTTCATGGCCTTAATTGTTTCCGCGGTCTTTTTGTATTCTTACATTTATTATCACACCCACTGTGCACCCACCCGTTATCAAGGCCAAGGATTTTTAAGATCTATTTACTTTTTGATTTTATTCACGCACGTTCCTTTGGCGGCCTTGGTGGTCCCGGTTTCTAGTGTTGCGGTATGGTTTGCTATCAAAAAGGATTACCGTCGCCACACAATGATCACCAAATGGCTTTTTCCGGTTTGGATGTACGTCTCTTTGACCGGTGTCTTGATTTATCTGATGCTTTATGTTTGGAAGGGATGATTATGAGGACTGTCCCTTTAGGGGCTGTCCCCTAAAGGCATGACTTTTTGCAGCAGGCGGTAGAGGGCTTTAGCCAACTTTTTTTCCTTTTGCCAAAAGAAAGGAAATTGTCCCAAAAGTGTTCCATAGAAAATCAGGAAGAATTGGTATAAGGGAACAATGAGCGGGATGTAAACAACGATTTTTAGCCAGAGCGGGTGATGCGGTTGGATCCCCAGCGCAAAAAAAATCGGCTTACGAACAAAACCAATTGAGCTACCTGCCAGTGAGAAAACCAGTATAATGATAAAGCACTGAAAGTTGCTGGTGATGCCCCACTTATTTTTGAGTTTTTGGAAAATATTAGCAGACATTTCAACTAAGGAATAATTTTTTTATATTCGAACAATAAGAAGTAAGTGCCGCACATTAAGACCACGACAGCCCCCATCGCTAGCACGCAAATCATTTTTTCAAATCCATCCGCGCCAGTATCAAATTTCAAAATTGTCTTAACGCGCTCTTTTTTCTTTTTCATGATTTTAACAAAAACCGCTGCGTAATCCAGCCAAAAAGAAAAAGAATCCCACCGATCAGAAAGATTTTAAAGTTAAGCAGTTTTGGGAAATGGGTTAGAAAGTTGACTATGATGATGGTGAGCCCGGCGGCCTGTGCTATTTTGGCAAGATAATACATCAGCTTTTGATTCCCGACATGGAAAGGATATTCTGGGTCATGTCTTTGAAATTTTGGTGTTGGATTTTTTTGGCATAACAGAAATGCCCGATGCAAAAAATGAAGTACAGATGATAAATCCAGGGCGCCATGCGCTTTGTGTCCACCGCCCCGATCAGAATAAAAAGGGTGATCATGAAAAGCATATTTAAAAGCAGCGGTGGGTAGACACTCATTTTAATTTTAAAGGAGGCCTTTTGGAATTCTAAAGAAAGGTTTTGTTTTTGGGTGTATTCTTTGATGCTGACACCGGTCCCGACAAAAAAGAAAATCACCAGGGTTTCGGTGAAAAGATAAACAATGCTGATTAAAATCATGAAGGTGACCGGTGAAGCCCTGAACACGGCAAAGTTTCCAAAGGATTGGAATAGTGCCACAAAAAGCATGAGTAAGGTGATCAAACTTAGAAGATAGCAGGAAATCATGAAAAACCACATCGTTAACCCCTATGAGTTTTGAGGATAGTTAGTGAATTCTAGTTCATTTCGCGGTTTTAGGAATTCCGTAGGCAGGCGTTTTTTCATCGGTCAGTTCAATCGCGTACTCTTGTTCAAATTTCGCAATGGGCAACATTTCGATCGCGTCCCAAGTCAATTTCGAGCAGACACGGGCGCAAACCGAACAACCAATGCACTCATTGAATCGGATTTGCACCGGAGGGATGGGAATGTTGTATTTATCGCGAGGGACAGGTTCAATGCAGTCAACCGGACAAAAAGGAACACAGGCTTGACAGCCTGTGCAATTGTCTTCATCAACAACCGCTACCAGTTTCGGTTTTTTCTTTTTTGATGATATCTTGTCCGGTAGATTGGCAATTGATTTATAGTGATCATACGACGCTGCCAAGAGAATCACCTTAATGTTATTTGTGCGCTATGATTTGCCTTCAGCAAGCGGTGTCTTTTTTTCCGTGATCGTTGGGAGCGACTTGGATTTTTCGGCGTTGATCTGAATGAATTTTTTCTGCGTTTCTGGGCAGTCATCAACAGTGACAATCGCCTGGACTGGACATTCTGGTATGCAAGCCCCGCAGTCAATGCACACATCCGGATCGATAACGAGCATTTCCGCGTCTTCATGAAAACAGTCCACGGGACATACGGTGACACAGTCGGTGTATCTGCATTTGATACATGGTTCCGTCACAATGTGAGCCATTGGTTCCTCCTCAATCTAAGTCAATTCATGGATTATTTATGGAATTAATTTAACAAATTCAAAAAGTGCTGTCAATGAGAATGTCGGAATGTTATTCATTTGTGGTCAAAATGGACGTCGATATTTTTCGATCCGGTGATCGAAAAATATTTAGGAATTTCGAGAAGAAATAGTCAATGAAGGCCTTAAAGCCGTGAAGTTTACGCAACAGATCACCGATTGATCGGATTGAAATCAACATCTGCCACATTTGTTTCGGGCGCATATAAAATTCTTTCAAGCCTTTATCGATGTAACCATCAATTTC
This sequence comes from Candidatus Omnitrophota bacterium, assembly GCA_023247815.1. Taxonomy (GTDB): domain Bacteria; phylum Omnitrophota; class Gorgyraeia; order Zapsychrales; family JANLHA01; genus JAHFFS01. Next base: position 1,174 of record JAHFFS010000133.1, on the reverse strand, counting down.
AACACTGGACAGTTGCGGATAACTTAACAGAGTGCGTTGTTCTTTTTGCGCGTTCAGCCATTCCCGCCAATCATTGGCGCGAAGATAATTGTGTTCTTTCGCCCATTTGTAAAGTGAGGTTCCAGGATAGGCAGCCACCCCCGTGATCTGCACGGTGTCTAAAGGAAGGGATTTAGCGAAGTCAATGGTTTTTTGCGCGGTCTCTTTTGTTTCGCCAGGAGCGCCGATCATAAAACAACCGTGAATGGTAAATCCGAGTTTATGCGCTTCGAGCGCGTATTCTTTCGCCATATCGACATTGACGCCGCCTTTGCGGATGGCCTGCAGACCATCGTCATGACCAAATTCAAAACCGGTCATGAGCATGCGGCATCCGGCTTCACGCATGAGTGGCAAGACATCCAAATCGGTATTGACCCGCATGTTGCAGGACCAGGAAACCTTTTTATTGATCCCGCGGTTGATGATTTCATGGCAGACGTCAACGACGTGCTGTCGATCAGCGGCAAAGGTGTCGGTCTCAAACATGATTTCACGGATCTGCGGGTGGAGTCGTATGTCGTGTTCCATTTCTTCAGCGACTTGACGAGCGGTTCGGTTGCGCAATTTGTATCCATACATCAATTGTGGATCACGGCAAAAAGTGCAGGCGTTGTTACAGCCGCGGCCGGTGATCAGGGTCAGGAATGGAAATTTTTTTCCGCCGTCCGGATACCATTCCGGCTGGATCAATTGCCAGGCGGGAAAGGGAAGAGAAGACACGTCAACGTCAGGGGCTGGCGCGTTTTGAATCATTCTTTGGCCGTCCCACCAACAAATCCCAAGCACTTTTGCCGGGTCTTGGCCATTGGCGAGATCGCGCAAGCTGTCATCGTATTCCCGTAAAAGAATGTAATCGACCACACCGCGACTGATGTTAAAAGTATTTTCTGGTTCGGCAGTCACATGTTGTCCGACAAAGGCGACTTTGCATTTGGTTCGTCGTTTGATTTCGTTGGCTTGTTCAATGTCATTGTAGATCGAAGGGGTGGTCGCGTGAATGACTAACAAATCAGGATGGAAATTCTCAACAAGGCTAAAAGTTTCTTCTGGAGGGATATTTCGTGCCGCGGCTTCAACAAAATTTACTTGGTGTCCAGCATCAAGCAAAACCTGGGCGGCAGTTAAAAGGTAT
>JAHFFS010000132.1 GCA_023247815.1 Candidatus Omnitrophota bacterium | reverse complement strand
TTGATGAAGAGCAACGCTTTGGAGTTCGGGCCAAGGAAAAACTCAAACACTTAAAGAAACTCGCCGATGTGTTGACCATGACCGCGACCCCGATTCCTCGAACGCTCTACATGGCCCTTTCCGGAGCCAAAGATATGTCGGTCATTTCTACACCGCCGCAAAAACGGATTCCGATCATGACCAACATCATTCCCTTTGACGAAAACCTCATCAAAGAGGCGATCGAGCGTGAATTGCTGCGCAAGGGACAAATTTTCTTCCTGCATAATCGCGTTGAGGACATTGACAAGATCGCGAAGATCATCCAAAAGCTCGTACCTACGGCCAAACTGGCGGTGGCCCACGGACAAATGTCCCCGAGACTTTTGGAAGAAATTATGCTAAAATTTCTAAAAAGAGAGGTTGATATTTTGGTCTGTACCACCATCATTGAATCTGGGATTGATATCCCTAATGCCAACACCCTTTTGGTGAACCGGGCGGAACAGTTTGGATTGGCTGAACTGCATCAACTGCGCGGCAGGGTAGGCCGATTTACTCATCAGGCGTATGCCTACCTGTTGACTCCGGCTAAAGCCACGTTATCCACCACGGCAAAATCAAGGTTAGCAACTTTGGAACAACATAGCGAACTCGGGGCCGGATTTCAAATCGCTTTTGAAGACTTAAATATCCGCGGGGCCGGAAACCTGCTCGGTGAAGAACAGAGCGGGTATATCGCCGCCATTGGATTTGATCTGTATTGCCGTTTATTGAAGGAATCCGTTGAGCAGTTAAAAAAAATGGAGGAGCTCAAAGAAAATGATTAATCATCAACGATCTTTTGTCTCACCACTTTTCTTATTGATCTTATCCTGGGTGGTTTTGCCTTTTCCCGTTTGTGCGGTTGAAGACACCATTGTTGCCGTGGTCAATGATGATGTGATCACCCTCAAAGATTACGAAGATTACGTGACTTCGAACTATCATCAGCTCCAAATGGAAGGGTTGCCAGCTTCGCAAGTTCAAGAACTTGTCGATGACATGAAAACCAATGGGATCAGACGTCTGATTGAAGAAAAATTGATTTTGGACAAGGCCAACGCCTTGGGAATAAAAATCGATGAGGCCGCCGTCAATCAGCAAATCGACAGCATGAAAACCCGCTACAAGTCCGACCAGGAATTCCTCGACGCGCTTTTGGCCGATGGCAACACCTTGACCGACCTGCGCTCAAAAGTGCGGGATAAAATCAAAATGAAATATTTGATCAATGATGAAATCCGGGCAAAAATTTACGTCAATCCGCAAGAGGTCACCGAATACTACAACCAACATCCTGAATATTTTCAAAAGCCGGAAAGCCGGCAATTGGAATCGATCTTCATTGCCCAGCAGGATGATAAAAACGCGGCGAAGGAAAAGGCCGAAAATATTTACGCCTCTGTCAAAGACCTCCTCAGTCAAGGAAACGATTTTGCTTCTTTGGCGCAGAAATATTCTGAGGCCACATCGATCGGGTTGATCAAAAAGGGACAATTTCTTCCGGACATCGAAGCAACAGTTTTCCAACTCCAACCCAAAGAGATATCGCCGCTGATTGAAACCGCCAACGGCTACTACATTTTCCAGGTCAAAGAAAAATTCCCGATGGAGGTCTCCTCATTAGAAGAAGTCAAAAAGAATATCTATGATGAGATCTTCCAAATCAAATTCCAAAAAAATTTTCGTGATTGGGTCGATGAACTGAAAGCAAAAGCTTACATCGAAATCAAGAACGACTCGAATGACATTTGATCCCCATATGAATTATTTCTGTCATTGCGAGCGCAACGAAGTAGAGCGAAGCAATCCTTCTTGATTAAGATTGCTTCGTCACAAAAACGCTCCTCGCAATGACCACCGTCTTTACTTATAAAACCCGCATGCCCATGAAGACCCGCGCCAAACCGACCATCGCCATAACCATAGGTGATCCTTCAGGCATTGGCCCGGAAGTCACGGCCAAAGCGCTGCGCCAACTCAATCTTTCGAAGAAAATCCCCTTAAAAATCATTGGTGATCAAAAATCATTCGATCGATATTTCAATGGGGTTAATAGCAACGACTTCCTTGACATAAAACTCCCAACGCTGTTAAAAATCCACCCGGGAAGACCGAGTCGGCAGACCGCACAAGCGGCCGCGGCTTACATCGACTCGGCACTCCAGATGCTCAAAAATAATGAAATCCAAGGTTTAGTGACCGCCCCGGTCTGCAAAGAGGCCATGGTCAACGCGGGAATCCCTTTTATCGGACATACCGAATATTTGGCCGAATATTTTAAAATCAAGGATTATGAAATGATGTTTGTCGGAAAAAAACTCCGTTTGGTTGTCGCGACCCGTCATGTGCCGTTGCGAGAGGTTTCGGCTCTGATCTCAAAGAAAAACATTTTACGGACGATCCAATTGACCGCGGCGTCGTTAAAAACCCTTTTTCGAATCAAAACTCCGACAATTGGAGTCTGCGGTCTCAATCCGCATGCTGGAGAGGGAGGACTGATCGGTGATGAGGAAATCAAGGCCATCATCCCTGCCATCAAAATGGCCCGCCAGCAAGGCATCCTCGTCAAAGGCCCTTTCCCCACCGACACTTTGTTTAGCGGCTTAAGAGGTCCTGTTTTCGATGCGATCATTGCCATGTATCATGATCAGGGGTTGATTCCCATCAAGGCCCTTGAGTTCAAACATTTGGTGAATCTAACCCTTGGCCTGCCGTTCATCCGAACATCGCCCGCGCATGGCACGGCTTTTGACATTGCCGGCAAAAATAAGGCCGATGCCTCATCGATGATCGCTGCCATCAAACTGACTGTCAAACTTTTAGCTGGAAAAAACCAAACGGTTTGATGAAAAACTCCTCGCCTCGTCCCAATCCCCGTCTTAGCCAAAATTTTTTGGTCGATCCCAATTACCAAAGACGGATCCTGGCCGCCATGGACCTGACGAATGATGACGTGCTTTTAGAAATCGGCCCGGGAAGAGGGGCGCTGACGAAAAACCTATTGGACAAAATCAAACACCTTTACGCGGTTGAAAAGGACTCGCGGCTTTTTAAGTTGCTGCAAGAAAAATTCAAAACCAATTCTCTGACCCTCTTGAACAAAGATTTCTTAAGTATCGACTTACTGGGTTTTGAAAAGGTCACAAAAATTTTCGGGAATATTCCTTATCACATCTCAACTCCCATCATTGAAAAACTTCTCGATGATCAAGCCCTCAATGCCGAAATATTTTTGACCGTGCAATGGGAATTCGGCCGGCGTCTGGCGGCAATGCCAAACAACAAAATTTACGGCCGGCTCAGCTGTTTTGTTCAATACTACTCCGAAGTCGAAATCCTTTTTACCATTCCAGCGAAAGCTTTTTATCCGCAACCCAAAGTCCAATCCTGTTTCATCAGGATGCGAAAGCGTCCTTGTCCCTATCAAGCAAAGAATGAGGTTTTCCTATTTCACTTGATCCAACAGGCCTTTCAGCAGCGCCGAAAAAAAATCGGCAATGCCCTGGCCGGATTCGTTGATAAGGATCGGCTGCAAATGGCTTTCGTGATTTGTCAGATTGGAGAAAATTTGAGAGCGGAAAATCTGGGTCTCAAAGAATACGTCGATTTGGCGAATCAGCTTTCTTAAGGGAGAAAGAGTTAACTGCCCCAGCCGTTGAACCAGTGGCGGACAATATCTTTTCGATTGATCTCAAAGGCGTATTTAAGAATTGTCTCTTGAACCGCTTCGGGGGTCTCAAAGAAGGAAACACCAAGCAAATGCCGGTCGTTTTCCATTTTCTTCCAAGCTAATTTGCCTTTCACATCAACACTTTGCCGCTCCGAAAGAAAAATTTTCAGCTTCACTTGATTGCTGGCGGGAAGTACATCTGAGTAAAAGCAGGCCCCTGAACAACTGAGGTCTTTACTAACGCACTGATAAACCTGGTGACTGTTGCCAAATTGACATGAAATCCGATTGTTGACTTCCCAACGCGGTAAAAAACGTTTATCTTTGCCTTTACTGACATTAACTGCTGAAATTTTTTGGGAGGGAGCCATAACACTTTCTGGTAGATATGTTTGTAAAGCTTACCAATTTACAATCAAAAAAGAAAGCCACAGAAATTTCTTTCCGTGGCTAAGGTAATGTTAACATATGAATATTAAGAATGCAAGGGCTGTTGCCATATTTTTTAAAATATTTTTTTTGTGATTGGAAATTTCTTGCTGGATACACGATTTTATGCTCCAATGGTGGCAAGTCTGAATGGCTGTTCTGGGATACAAAACTTAATATTGAAAACTGGAAAAATATTGGCCCAAAAGAAAAGTAGCCCTAAAGCAACAATTAAGTC